>DATLZJ010000279.1:0-9759 GCA_035574055.1 Caldilineaceae bacterium | reverse complement strand
CGGGCTGCGTACCGGCTCTATCCAGCAAGACCTCTACTCCTTGATGTTGACGGTGGCGCTGGCGACCATGTTCCTCACGCCGTTTGCCATGCGTATGGTCGAGCCGCTGTATATGCTGATCCGCAGGCGCGCTAAGCAGGACCCCATCCAGACGATCAACCTGCCGAGGGAGGGGCTGCGCCATCACGTCATCATTGCGGGGGCGGGGCGAGTGGGGCAATATGTCGCACGGGTCTTGCAGCGCTATCATTTCAGTTTTGTCGCCATTGACCTGGACCAGCGCCGCCTCGACCAGGCTAAGGAGATGGGGATGCCGGTGATCTACGGCGACGCCAGCCAACCCACGGTTTTACAGGCGGCGGGCATTGAGAACGCCGGCCTGATCGTGATCACAACCCCTGTGCTGGATGCAACCCAGGCGATTGTCCAGCAGGTCCGCCAACTCAACCCGACGCTTCACATTGTGGCGAGGGCTGAAGGCATCGAGCAAATGCAGGCGCTGCACCAGATGGGCGTCTATGAAGTGGTCCAACCGGAGTTCGAGGCCGGGTTGGAGCTGACGCGGCAGGCGCTGCTCCATCTGCGGGTGCGGCCTACCGATATCCAACGCTTCACCGATGCTGTGCGCCAAGACCTCTATGCGCCGATCTATGAGGCCCACGGAGACTATGAGACGGTCGCCCAATTGACGACGGCGCAGCGGCTGTTGGAATTGAGCTGGGTGCCGCTGCCCGCCGATAGTCCGGTGATTGGCGCTAGTATCCAAGAGTTAAATGTGCGCAGCCGGACGGGCGCATCGGTGGTGGCGGTCATGGCGACCGGCGCGCTGGTCTCCAATCCTCCCGGCAGCTACCGCTTTCAGGAAGGCGACATTGTCGGGGTGTTGGGCGATCCGGTGCAGTTGGCTGCCTTTCATAGCCTCGCCGTTCCAGAGGTGGATCAGCCACAACCGGTCACCCTGGCCGTAGACGCTGTGCTCGATCAGCCGGCGTAGGGCGCTGCCGGTCGCCTGATAGACAAGGGCCGCCGGCGCCGTGCGGGGCCGCACTGAAGTTTGACCTGGCTTGACCTACGGGTTCAGACGTGGCATTCTACAGAGCGGCTATTATCTGTAACTCCTAGAGAGTGTGGTCTGACCATGCGGGTATCGGATTATGCGCTGATTATCGGCCATGTCTGGCGCTGTACGAGCTGCCGGGAATCTCTGTTGGAGAATCCGGAGACGGTCTGGCTTGGCTACAAGCTGAACGAGCAGCAACGCGCCTGCATCCTGGAACTGAACGATGATTCGTTCCAGACCATCCTACGGCTGGCAGAAGCGACAGGGCTGACCACCAAGGAGATCGAGGCAGCCATTGAGCACCCGCGGGCGCGCTTGCGCCATTTGGGCAGCATCAAGGGTGATTACTTTTTGCGGCTCAACGGCGGTCGTTAGAGATCATCGCTCTATACAGCGGGCGCGCCTCCAATGGCGAGGGCGCGCCCGCTCTCTTTTGCCTGGGACATAGCTACTGGGATATAGACAGAGGGGTATGAAGCAGATTATTCCTGGCCTATGGGAGATTGATGAGATCGGCAACAGTGTGCATTGTTATGTTTGGGAATGGTCGGACGGGCTGACCCTGATTGACACCGGCTTTCCCAAAGACGCCAGGAAAATCCTGGACGCGCTGAGGCAGAATCACCGGCCACTCCACCAAGTGAGGCGGATCATCATCACCCATGCCGACCTGGACCATTCGGGCGGGTTGGCGGCCATCAAGCGGGTGACTCAGGCCGAGGTCATCTGTCACGCGGTGGAGAAAGAATACCTGGAGCATCCCCTACGCCGCCGGCCTGCTGCGTTCTTTATGCGCCCGCCCTACCGGTTGGCGACCTTGCTGCCGGGCTACCAACCCCATCCGGTGACGCCCGATCGGTTGGTGGTGGATGGTCAGGAACTGCCGGAAGGCTTTACGGTGGTGCATACGCCGGGCCACACGCCGGGCCACATCTCGCTGTTGCACAAAGAGAAGCGGCTGCTCATCAGCGGCGACGCCTTGTCGAACCGGGGGGGCAAGCTGCGCTCGCCGCTGGGCATTTACACCCCAGATCAGGAGAACGCCCGGCGCAGCATTTGGAAGCTCGCCAAACGCTACGGGGATGACTTCGAGACGGTGGTCTTTGGACATGGGCCGCCCATCTTGAGCAACGGCGGCAAGCGCATCAAGGGGTTGGCGAGCCAAATTTACTCCGCCGAAGTCTAGCCGCCGGCTCAATCCCGCCCGGTCACCTCGCGCTGGGCCACGCTCGCGCAAATTTGGATGGGGTCATAGGTCGGCGAGTAGGGGGGAGCATAGGAGAGATCGAGCAGGGCGATGTCCATGACCGTCATGCGGGCTGTGATGGCCGCGGCGAGAATATCAATGCGCTTGTTCACGCCCGCTTTCCCTACCAACTGGCCGCCGAGGGCGCGCCCATTGCGCCGGTCGAAGATGAGCTTGACCTTCAGGGTCTCAGCGTCCGGCCAATAGCCGGCCTTATCCGGATTCTCAATCAGCGCGCTGCCAACATGCTCCCCTGCCTCGCCGAATTGGCCGCTGGCGCGCGCCTCTGATTCGGTCAGTCCGGTCGTCGCCATGGTATACGCAAAGACCTTGACAACCGCTGTCCCCAAAATGCCTGGAAAGGATGCGTCGCCGCCTGCCATATTCTCCCCGGCAATCCGCCCGCCTTTATTGGCAGAGGTCGCCAGTGGAATCCAGGCCGGCCCATCCAGCGCCAAGTGATGGTGGGCGGCGCAGTCACCGGCGGCGTAGACGGCGGGCGCGCTGGTGCGCATATGATCGTCAATGGCGATTGCCCCTTGGACGCTGAGGCGAAGGCCGGCCGCCTCGGCCAGCTCGGAGTTCGGGCGGACGCCTGTCGCCAGCAGCACCAAATCCACCGGCAGCGGGCTGTCCGGCGCGTCGGTCACGACATATAGCTCGCCTGGCCCTTGCTCGATGGCGCGCACCTGCACGCCGGTGCGGACGGCGACCGACTTTTCGATCAGGTGGGCCGCCACCGGCTCGACCATTTCCGGGTCGAAGTTGGGCATGAGCTGGGGAAGCAGCTCCAGCACGTGAACCTCCATGCCGCGGGCGCGGAACGCCTCGACCATCTCCATGCCGATATAGCCGCCGCCGATGATGGCAGCGCGCTGGGGCGCGTGCTGCTCCAGAAAGGCGTGGATGCGCTGCCCATCGGAGAGGGAGCGCAGGGTAAAGACGCCCGGCAGGTCAACCCCGGCAATGGGCGGGCGCACAGGCCGCGCGCCGGTGGCGATGAGTAGGGCAGCATAAGGCTGCTCGAAGGCCGTACCGGTGTCGGTCTGTATGCCCGAGACAGTCTGACGGGCCAGGTCAATGGAGGCGACCCGGTGGTGGAGGCGCACGTCAATGCCCCGGCGCTGGCGCGCGACCTCCGGCGTCAGCACGATGAGCTGGCGATCCGATGGGACGACGCCGCCCAGCCAGTAGGGGATGCCGCAGGCGGAATAGCTGATATGGCGGTTCTGCTCAAAGACGATCACCTGTGCGTCCGGCTGAAGGCGCTTGATCTTGCTGGCGGCGCTCATGCCTGCGGCGTCGCCGCCGACGATCACGAAAGGAGCGGTCACAGAGGGTCCTTTGCTATGGATGCGTGTTCAGAAGTGGGCTGTCGCTAGTTCTCATCCGCCTCGTAGACAAGCCGGCCGTCGAAGAAGGTCATGAGCACGCGCGTTTCGGCCAACGCGTTGCCGGTATCGCCCTCGGCGGCCAGGGCGAAGAGGTCACGGTCGAGCACAATCAAATCGGCCCGCTTGCCCGGCGCCAGGCTGCCGATGGCGCGCTCCCAACCGCCGGCGCGGGCCGCGCCCAGTGTATAGGCGTGGAGCGCATCGGGCAAGCTGACCGCCTCCTCCGGATGCCAGGCGAACTCTGGGCCGCGGTCCAGGCGGCGGCGGTAGAGCGCGGCATGGATGCCGGCGAAGGGGTTGGGATCGGCCACCGGCGCGTCGCTGCCGAAGGCGAGGAGGGCGCCGGATGAGAGCAGCGAGCGAAATGCATAGGTGAAACGCGTCCGGGGACCCAGGAAGTGGTCGGCGATATCCTGGTCGTCGGGGGCATGGAGGGGCTGGACGCTGGCGGTGACGCCTAGGGCGGCCAGCCGGGGCAGGTCCTCAGGGTCTATGGTCTGGACATGTTCGATGCGGTGTGGCATGGGCGGCGGAGGCGTCGTGAAGGCCATTTCCTCGAAAATATCCAGCACAGTGCGGTTTGCCCGGTCGCCGATGGCGTGTACGCTGATGGGAAAGCCGATCTCGGCGGCGCGGCGAAACTCGGCGGCCATCTGGTCGGGCGGCGTGACACAGACGCCGAGGTTGTCCGGCTCGTCCGGGTTGAGCTTGGCGAAGGGGGCGAGCATCCAGGCGGTGCGGCTGCCCAGGCTGCCGTCGGCGAAGACTTTGACGTGGCCCAGACGCAGGAAATCATCGCCAAAGCCGGCTTGTAGCCCCAGCGCCGCCAGCTCGCCAAGCTGGTGCGCGGCGATGTTGCAGTGGACGCGCAGGTGGAGCTGTTCGCGGCGGCGCAGGCGCGTGTAGGCCGCCAGCATGCGCGGCCCCTCGCGGCCGTCCTTGATGCGCTGGTCGTGGACGGCGGTGACGCCCATCCGGTGGAGCGCGCGCGTGGCTGTATGTAGGGCCTGGTCCAACTCGCGATTGGTTGGCTCCGGGATCAGCCGGGTGACGAGGCCGATGGCAAGCTCGCGCAGGATGCCGGTCGGGTGGCCGCGGGCGTCCCGGTCAATGACGCCTCCGGCGGGCGGCTCGGTGGAGCCGGTGATCCCGGCGCGGTGCAGGGCAGCGCTGTTGGCGACGGCCAGGTGCATGTCACTGCGCCAGAGGAGGGTAGGCCGCTCCGGTCCGGTCACCGGGTCCAGGTCGGCGGCGGTGGGGAAGGCGGTTTCGCCCCACCAGCTTTCATTCCAGCCCTGGCCCAGCAGCCATTCACCGGGAGGCGTGGACTCGGCTCGCGCGGCGACGAGGGCGAGCATCTCTGCCTTGGAGCGAGCGGCGGCCAGGTGGAGGCGAACCTGGTTGAGCGCCCACTCGTGGAGATGGATGTGAGCGTCGCACAGGCCGGGCAGGGCCAGCCGGCCTTCCAGGTTGATGCACTCTGTCTGGGGGCCGCGCAGGGCTAGCATTTCCTCATCCTCGCCGGCGGCCATGATCCGGCCCGCGCCCAGCGCGATTGCTGAGGCCCAGGGCTGTTCCGGATCAAGGGTATAGAGCCTGCCGTTGTAGAGGATGTACTGCGGATGCAAAGCATGGCTGCGCATAGGTATCCTTGCCGGTGGTTTCCACTGAGGAGCACTATAGCAGATAGGGACGAAAAGCAAAACTGGAGCAGGGATATTTGACAAGGACAGGGGGGCGTGATAGAGTTGCACTGTCAACTTCGGAGGTCTCCACGCCTGAGTAGCGCATGGAGACGTGGTGTAGCGGTTAGCATATTGGCCTGTCAAGCCAAAGGTCGCGGGTTCAAATCCCGTCGTCTCCGCACGTGGCCCTTAGGGGCTGCCGAGTTGACAAGATATAATGGGCCAACTGAGCTTTCAGTTGGCCCATTTGTTTTGTGCCCCAAGACCAGATGAACGTTCCGCCGGATGATGGCGTGAAGCAAGGCGCTCCTCTGGCTTTAGTTTGTGGCAGGCTTGGCGCTGGGATCGGTCAAGGCGTGAGCTTCACCTTCATCAGCCGACAAAACACAGAAGGGTAAGGTCCAGACCCGCATGGACAAGATTGGCATCGGAGTCATTGGCGGCGGTGGCATTGCGGCGGAGGGCCATATCCGCGGCTATCAGGAGGACCCGCGCGCTGAGGTGGTGGCGCTCTACGACGTAAACGAAGCGAAGATGCGCGAGCAAGCCCACCGGCTGAGGGTGCGCGAGACCTATACGGCGCTCGACGCCTTTCTGGAGCGGAAGGACATTCAGGCGGTGTCGGTCTGCTCACCCGACCACCTCCATGCGGCGCATGTGCAGGCGGCGCTCCAGGCAGGTAAGCATGTGCTCTGTGAGAAACCCATGTGTACAACCTGGGACGATGCCGCCCACCTGGTGCGGGAGGTGCGGCGCACGGGTCAGATCTTTTTGGGCGGCCATGTCTATCACTTCCGGCCCGACTATCGCGCCATGGTAGACGCCTACCGGCGCGGCGAGATCGGGGAGGTGTGGCTGGCCGAAGGCGACTACATCTCGGACATGCGCCCCTTCTATGGCCCCCATAGCCAGACGCCCTGGCGCACCGATGCCCATGCGCCGCAGGACATCCTGCTGGGCGGTGGCTGCCATCCGCTGGGGCTGATGCTCTGGGCCATGCAGACGCGGGTCAAGCGGGTCTTTGCCTTTGCCAACCACAAAGCGGAGCCGATGCTGCCGCTCAACGATTGTCATGTTGTCTCAATGGAGTTTGAGAACGGCGCTATCGGCAAGCTGATCGCCGCCTCGGGCAACCGAGGCTATGCGCCTGTGGGGGGGCACCTGGTGCTCTACGGCGCCAAGGGCACGCTCTGGGGTGGACGCCTCTATCGCAACAATCCCGAGTTGCACCGCAGCGAAGTGGTCAAGGACTGGAAGGAGCAGTTCAAGGCGCATAAACCTCGCGTCCACGACACGCGCCAGGTTCACCATTGGGCGGAGCAGTGCGAACACTTTCTCGACTGCATCCTGGGCAAAGCCGAGCCGCTGACTTCGGTGGAGCAGGCGGCTTATGTGGTCGCTGCGTTGACAGCGGCGCTGGAATCAGAGGCAACAGGACAAGCGGTTACCGTCTGCAACGACTTTATTTAGGGGTTTATTTAGGGGTTTATTTAGGGGATTACGTGTTAGGTTCGTTCGGATGAATTTTGTTTGTGTAGGGGCGCCCCTTGTGGGCGCCCGTATGCGGGCAGGTACGAGACCTGCCCCTACAATACGTTTGCATCACCTTAGCTGACGACCCGGGAAGGGAGATAGAGTAGACTCCCCATTGGCAAGCTGACCCAACTGGCTCATCTTTACTGCAAGCGCAACTACAACCTCATCGAGCTAGGCTCCATGGGCGCTGAAAAGCCCCACATCTACCCCGCGTTCTCGCCCCACGGCATTCTCATCTTGGGCGATGGGGTGACGGTCAAGTTTTTTGTCAACAACGCTAACGAGTATGTCGGCCTGGTGGGATCTGTTGCGACGTAGCTGTACAGCCTTCAGTGATCTCTGCGCCGTTTCGTCTGTTATCTATTATCTATTGAGCCGACCCCGATCATGGATGCCTCCATCCCCCAACACCAGCGCCGGCTTGCCGTCTGCTTGGACAGCAGTGGCGTGGTGAAGGCGCGCCACATACCCTCGGCGCGCCGGCGGCTCCTCATGGCGCACCTCCCCACAATTCGTCGGATGATGTTGCCGTACTTGCAACAACGTTCCTGGAAGCTAATCATCATGCACGTCCGGCCCGCTTGTGCTGTCGGGCGTGCCGCTGGCGTGACCGGCGTCTCCCCTGGCGCCGGTCACGCTGCCGCTTGTTGTGAGACCCGCTGGCTTGGGTCTCGGTCGTCACAGAAGGAGCGCATGACATGGGACGCGGCATGAGCAAAGCCGAGCGGCTGCGTGAGTTGGAGCGGCTGTACCTCCAGCGGGCGTATAGCGACATTGAGATGGCCGAGCGGCTGGGCGTCAACCGCACCACTGTCTACCGCGACCGCATCGCGCTGGAGCGCAGCCTGCCCTTTGTCGAGGAGCAGGCGGGGCGCTGGCGCATTGAGCGCAGCCGCTATCTCTCCCAGATCCGCCTCAACCTGGCCGAGGCGCTCAGCCTCTATCTGGCCGCCCGCCGCGCCTCGCAGCAGACGCACATCGCCCACATCCCCGTCGCCTCCGCCCTGGAGAAGCTGGCCCTCAGCTTGCGCCAGCCCATGACCGAGCGGCTGGTGCGCGCCGCCGAGCAGATTCTGCGCCAACGCCAGGACCCTCAGCGCACCGCCGTCTTCGAAACCGTTGCGCAGGCGTGGAGTGAGCAGCGGCAACTTCGCCTCCACTACCGGGCCTTGCGGGATGGGGTGGAGCGGGTGCATCACTTTGCGCCCTACCTGATCGAGCCGTCGCCGTGGACGGATGGCGTGTATCTGATCGGCCACAGCCGGGAGGCCAACCGGCTGCTCACCCTCAAGCTGGACCGCATCGTGCAGGCGGCGCTGTTGGGGCCGTGTGCGCTGCCTGAGCACTTTGATGAGCAGGAGTTGTTGCGCCATGCCTGGGGCATCTGGGCGGGGGAGCCGGAGCGGGTGCGGCTGCGCTTTGCGCCGGGGCTGGCGGCGCGGCGACTGCGGGAAAGCGTGTGGCATCCGTTGGAACAAGTGAGAGAGTTGGCCGATGGCGGCTGTGAGTGGGAGGCGCCGATTGCCGAGTGGCAGGAGATGCTGCCCTGGATCAGAGGCTGGGGCGCCGATGTCGAGGTGCTTGAGCCACTAGAACTGCGCGAGATGCTAATAGAAGAGTCCAAACAAATGGCCGATATCTATCATGCACCCAACAGCCATGCACCCAACAGCCATGCACCCAACAGCGGCCCTGCCTTCCCGTATTACACCCTATATGCCAAGACATCTCGCCTTCACGAGCAAGTGCATTTATTGCTGTACCACCTGATTGATGTCGGCCACGTGGCGCTTCAGCTATGGAAGGTAGCTCTGTCTCAGAGTATACGTCAGTGGCTTGCTGAGCTGCTGGACGTAGATTGCGAAGCCGCAGGACGGTTTATCGCGTTTCTCGCGGCGTTGCATGATTTGGGCAAGGCAGGGCCTGCCTATCAGCGTAAGTATTCAGGGCCGACGCTACAGCAGCGGCTCGTACAAGCCGGCTTTATTCTGGTGCATCCCTCCTATTCAACAGCTACGCAAAGTGATGTTCCGCATGGCACGGTTTCCACATGGTCCCTGACAAAGCTGCTGACGGAAATGGCAGGGCTGCCGAGGAAGTTTGCTTCGATGGTGGCAACGGCTATCGGCGGGCATCATGGCGCGTGGCCCGCGCCGGGCGCAACCGAGCGTTTAGATGACAGTGGCTGCAATACCTGGGAACAGGCCAGACGTGACCTTTTTTGGGAGGTGCGCGGCGTCTTTCAACCACCTGTGGTGCGCGTGCCGGCGACAACAACTGAGTTGAACGCCTTTCTCACCGTGTTATCGGCGTTGACCTCGATCTCCGACTGGATCGGTTCACGCGAGGATGCCTTTCCCTATGTGAGTCGCCCTATGCCGACCCGGCAATATGCGGAGCGTGCTGAACAGCAAGCCAAGGATGTCGTTGCCCATCTTGGATGGGAAGGTTGGCAGGCGATAGGCGATCCCAAAGGGTTCCTTGAGATGTTCCCGGAGATTACGACCCTCAGGCCCGTGCAACAGGCGGCATTAGATGCAGCCGCAGAGGTAGCCTTGCCGGTGCTCGTGATCCTTGAGGCCCCCACCGGGCTTGGCAAAACGGAGGTTGCGCTGGCGCTCGCTGATATTTGGACGCAGCGCCGGCAGACGCGAGGCGTGTATGTGGCAATGCCGACCCAGGCTACCAGCAACCAGATGTTTGATCGCGTCGTCCGGTTCCTGGACCATCGTTATCCGGACAGCTTTGTCAATGTATGCCTGGCGCATGGACAGGCGGGGATCAATGAGACGTTGCTCAACCTGCGTCTGCATGGGATTGGTGAGGATGTCACAGGTC
>DATLZJ010000278.1:0-5456 GCA_035574055.1 Caldilineaceae bacterium | reverse complement strand
GCCGAGCCAGGGGCAGTTGGCGCAGGCGCGGGGCCAAGCTCAACAGCGTGCCGCTGGCCCCAAAGCCCAAGAGCGCCAGGCTCACCACCAGGAAGGCAAAGTGATAAAACTGGGCCACGGCCAAGAGGCGGAGCAGCGTCCCCTCCAGCAGCAGCGTCGCCCCGGCCAGGGCGGCTACATCCAGGCCGATCCGCCGTGCGCTGCCCATGCCGTCCTCCTTGCCGACCGCCCAGGCTACAGCGCCAACTCGGCCATGACCCGCAGGGCCGCCGCGTCCTGAACGTTGAGGTTGAGCAGGGTGGCGGGGCTGGACTGCCAGAGGGCCAACCGCTCGGCGATGCGCGCCCGCGGGCCGCAGAGCGCCACCGCATCCACCAGCCCATCGGGCACCGCCGCGGCGGCCTCAGCGCGCTTGCCCTGGAGATAGAGGGACTGGACGGTCGCGGCCGCGGCCTCATAACCGTAGCGGCAGACCAGGTCATAGTAGAAGTTTTTGCCCGGCGCGCCCATGCCGCCCACGTAGAGCGCGATGAAGGGCTTGACCGCGGCGCGGCAGGCGTCCACATCCTCGCCCAAGACCACGGGCACGGTGGGCGCGATCTCCAAGCTTGCCGGGCGGCCTGCCGCGGCAGCGCGCGCCCGCCCGGCCTCGACCGCCGGCGCAAAGACCTGGTCGTAATGCTCCGGCGCAAAAAGCATGGGCAGCCAGCCGTCGGCGATCTCCGCGGCCAGCGCCACATTCTTCGGGCCGATGGCGGCCAGGTAGATGGGCAGGTCGGGCCGCCCGTGGAGGATGCTGCGCAGGGGCTTGCCCAGGCCGGTAGCATCCGGCCCCTGATAGGGGATGCGGTAGTGATGGCCTTGGTGGACCAACGGCTCCCGGCGGGCAAAGATGGCGCGCAGGATGGCGACGTACTCGCGCGTCCGCGCCAGCGGCTTGCCATAGGGCTGGCCGTGCCACCCCTCGACCACCTGTGGGCCGGACAGCCCTAATCCCAGCAAGACTCGCCCGCCCGAAAGCTGATCCAGCGTCATGGCCGTCATCGCGGTCATGGCGGGAGTGCGCGCCGGCATCTGGAGGACGGCCGTCCCCAGGAGGATGCGCCGGGTCAGCGCGCCGATCCAGGCCAGCGGCGTGACCGCGTCGGCGCCGTAGGCTTCCGCGGTCCAGACGGCGGTATAGCCCAGCTCTTCGGCCATCTGCACCAGCGCCACGGGCAGCTCGACGGTTGCGCCGGCATAGCCCAACATGAGTCCTAAACGCATGGCTACCCCTTAGCCTGCCGCCACAATGGGCAGGCGGATCTCCTCCCACTGCCAGCGCGTGCCATCCCAAACGCCGCGCATGAAGGTCGGGCCGAAGATCTGAACATGGTTGATGTAGAGCGCCGGCCCCGCCCCCACAGCCAGGGGCAACGGGCGAACGTAGGGGCCAAAGTCATGGACGATCGCCGCGACCGGCGCTTGCTCGTCAGTCGCGGCGGCGTTGGCGCTGGCGTACAGCTCACCGTGCAGCCCGCCCAAATAAAGGGTGGCGTTGCCGCTATCCCAGGCCAACGATGGGGGATGGGCCAGCCCCAACGGAAGCTGCGGCAGCCGCGGCAGGCGCTTCCAGAAGCCGTTGCCGGTCCCGCGCCAGACTGTGAGGGCAGGGCGGTCGAGGCCCGCGCCGATCACGAACTGCGGGTTGTTGTTGGGCGGCGCCATGAGCAGCGGGCCATAGAGCGACTGCGCGCTCAGCTCCAGGCTAGCCTCGCCCCAGCTCGCGCCGCCGTCCTCGCTCTTGAGGAGCACATGCCTGCCGTCCTCGCCGGAGCCGATGGCCCACAGTTCATTGGGGTTGGTGTGGGAGAAGCTGACGGCTTTGAGGGGCCGGGGGTGGATTCGCTCGACCCATCCGCTGCGCGCCGCCGTGCGGTCGCTCTCAGTCGCCGGTTCGATGCCCTTGAAGTGATAGCGGTAGAGGCCCTGCTCGGTCGCCAGCAGCAGCGGGTCACTGGGCCGCGCCGGCAGCCCCAGCCCGTTGACCGTTAGGGTCAGCGGCAGCCGGTCGGTGATCTCCCAGGTTTCGCCCCGGTCCTGGGAGCGGAGCAGGAACTGCTCGTCAGTCAACACCATCAGCGTCTCCGGCTCGCCCGGCCAGACGGCCATACTCTTGACCGAGGGCCAGGGGCGAATGTTGACATTGGCTGAAGCGGACAGCCCGTAGCTGCCGATGTAGGTATCAATGCCGTAAGCGCGGCGCTCGCCAAAGGTGAACTCGGCGGTGGCGCGCGGGACCAGTGCGGTCGCGCGCAGCTCGAACGCTTCACCGCTGGCGTCATCGGCGTCGGTCAACCAGGTGCGCACAACGCCGTCATGGTGGGTGGTGATGAGGGCATGGCCGTCCCTGTTGAAGGTGACCGACCAGGGCAGCGAGCGGGGCAGGTCTATCCGGTCCATCTCGTCGCCCGTGTCCGAGTCCCACAGGCGCAGCGTGTAATCCTCGGCGACGGTGGCGACCAGGTCATCCCACGGATGAAAGGCGATGCCGGTGAGGATGTCGCTGTGCCCCTGGAAGGTCTGGAGCGTCTCGCCGGTCGCCACATCCCAGAGCTTGGCGGTCAAGTCCCAACTCGCCGAGGCCAGGGTTGCGCCGTCGGGGCTGAAGGCCAGCCCCACCACATAATGGGCGTGGCCGCGCAGGGTCGCCACCTCTGCGCCGGTCGCCGCGTCCCAGAGATAGATGGCGGCAAATTCGCCGGGACCGGCGGCGCCGGCCAGCAACGTGCCGTCGGGGCTGTAGGCCAGCGCGCCCGCAGCCGAAGGCAGGCCGGAGATACGCCATCGCTCACGCCCGGTCGCCAGGTCCCAGACGCGCACGGTGTTATCGGCTCCCGCGCTGGCGAGGCTGGCCCCATCGGGGCTAAAGACCACCTCGTCCACCCAACTGGTGTGGCCGCGCAAGACGGTCTTTGTGGGCACATTGCTGACGGTATAGACCCGCACCTCGCCGTCGGCCCCGCCAATGGCGACCGCGGCGGCCTCCTGGCTGTAATCCACGGCGAAGAGCCGGTCGGGCTGCTGCTCGTAGAGAAACCAGAGCGCGCCTGTCTCCAGGTTCCAGAGCCGCAGCGTGCCGTCTTCGCCCACAGTCGCCAGTGAACGCCCCGCCGGGCCGAGGTCGGCGTCCCAGACCGGCCCGTGATGGCCGATGAGCGGGCGCAGGCTGCGGGTGGGCTGGAGACTATAGACGCGGGTGCGCCCATCCAGGTCCGAAGAAAGAAGCAGCCTGCCGTCGGCGCTGAAGGCCAGTTGATCGCTGGTGGGGCCATAGCCGGCGGTGAGGATAGGGGGCAGCGCCCTCTCCAGCGCGCCGCTTGCCACATCCCACAACTGGATGAGCGGCCCATCTGGCCCGCTGCCTGCGCCTGCAGCCAGCAGGGAGCCATCCGGGCTAAAGGCCAGCCCTGCGTCGAAGAAGGCGCTGGCCGGGGTGAGGGTATGGCGCAGCGCGCCGCTCCTCACATCCCACAGCGCGATGGCCCCGCGGTCGGTCTGGGCGGCCAGGGTGCGGCCATCGGGGCTGAAGCGCAGCTCTACCAGGCGGCCCGCGTGGCCGGCCAGCTCGCCGGTCTGCTCCCCGCTGGCTGCGTCCACCAGCAGCAACCGTTCGTCCACGGCCACCGCGACCTGCCCATCCGCGCTCGCGTCCAGCGCGTGGGGGAGCGTGGCGAAGGCGAGCCGGTGAAGCTCCTTACCGTCGGCCCCATCGTGGATCGCCACGCGCTGGTCATCGGCCAGGGTGACGACCAGGCCATCGCCGGTGACCGCCAGGTGGGTGATAGCGGCGTCGTGGGCTGGGAAGCTCCGCAGCCGGAGGTCCCGGTCCACCGCCCAGACCGTCACCGTGCCTAGCGCGTCGCCGGCCAACAGCTCGTCGCCGGCAGGGGCAAAGGCGATGGCCGTCACATTGGCCGAAAAACCCGCCAGCCGGCGGATGGTCTGGTATGTCTCCAGGTCGCGCAGGTCTATCACGCGCCGTCCGGCGGTCGCGGCCAGGGGGCGCGTGGGGTGAGTCGCCACATGCATCGCGTCGGGGCTGTCAAAGCGGTAGTCAGGCGCGCCCGTGGCCGCATCAATCAGCACTGGACGCCCGCCGATCTCGGCGCTGACCAGCCGCTCCTCGACGGGGTGAAAGGCCAGCCAGGAGAGCGCGCTGGTCTCCACGGGCAGGCGGCGCGCCTCCGCGCCGCTCGCCAGCTCCCAAAAGATCAGCCCGGCCCGCCGCGCCAGCACCACAAGCTGCGCGCCGTCGGGTGTAAAGGTAAAGGCGTCGGGCGACTCAGGCTGCTCGATGTCGTGGAGCAGCGCGCCGTCGCGCGCATCCCAGATGCGCAGGCGGCGGCTGTCGCCGCTCACCAAATAGCGGCTATTGGGGCTGAAGCCGAAGAGGATGGGGGCGCCGTCATGGGGCGTCAACGCTATCTGCTCACCCGTGTTGGTGTCAATCAGCAGCATGGGCAACGGCTTGCTAGAGACGGCGGTCGTTTGCGGGCCGCTATAGGGGGGGAGGTAGCTACGCTGGCGCACCACGGCCAGCCGGCTGCCATCCGGGCTGTAGGCCAGCGCAGTCGCCGGCTCCGCGACGCCGGGCAGCGGCTCGATGGTGGTGCGCCGCTGGGGAGAGAGGTCAATACGCTGCACCGGCTCCTGGCCGTTGGCGATCAGCAGCACATGGCTGCCCGGCTCCCAGACAAGGGCATGGGTGTAGCTATAGCGCCCGTCGAAGGAGAGGTCCAAGCTGCCGTCAAACAAATCCCAGACATTGACAATGCCGCCGTGGGCCGCGGCGGCGACCTGGCGGCTGTCGGGGCTGAAGGCGAGCAGGTGTACCGGCGCGGGCGAACCGGCAAAGGTGCGGACCAGGCGGCCGCTCGCCACATTCCACAGGCGGACGCCGCCGTCGCTGTGGCCGGTGGCGACCCAGACGCCATCGGGGCTGAGCGCCATGCTGTAGGGGGAGGGCAAAGGGCCGCCTGCCGGAAAGGTGGCGACCCACGGCGCGGCATTCTCGACCACGGACTGCAAGGCCAGGCCAGAGGCGCGCGGCAGGAAAGCATAAGGGTTCAGAGCGTCCGTGCGCAGGGTGGTCAGCGCCGCCTCGCGCGCCAGCAGCAGGGGTAACCCTGGCCCTGTCTGCCAGGGGACCGGCTGGGGGTCCAGCGCCAGGGCCGCCAACTCTTCGGCTTGCTGGAGGCGCAGTTGATAGGCGCGCCCGCGGAGATCGCCGGTGACGGGCGCGCCAAAGTCCGGGGGCGATACAGGCGGGGCTATCTCCTCCTGCGTGACTTCCTCCTGAGTGACTTTCTCCTGGGCCAGTCCCGCCTGGCGAATCTCCACTTGGGCCGCCATCAGCCAGCGCAGCGACTGCGCGCCCTCGTCCAGCCTGCGCGCGGCGCCGTCTTGCCGGTCGC
>DATLZJ010000277.1:0-6487 GCA_035574055.1 Caldilineaceae bacterium | reverse complement strand
GCTCGCTGACGGCCTCGCGCACGGTAATCCGCACCCCGCGCAGAATAGGGAGCAAGGCAGCCAAGATGGGCGCGGCCAGCCCGATGACTACCTGAACCAGCACCACTTGCGGGTCCAGCCGCACCCCGCCCACATCAAAATTGAGCATTCCGGCGAAGATGTTTGCCAGGCCGACTGCGCCCACCGCGCCCAAAGGGATGGCGATCAGCAAGGCCAGCGCCCCAAAGAGCAGCACCATGACCAAGTACATGGCGGCGATTTGGCCGGCGCGCGCGCCGATGGCCTTCATGATCCCGATCTGCCGCACATGTTGGGCCAGGATGGCCGAAAGGGTGTTGATGATCAGAAAGCCGCTCAACCCCAGGGCCAACCCGCCGATAGCCCCCAAGATCAGCGAGAAGGCGTCGAGGAAGTTCTGGGCCGGATGCTCGCCGGGAGGAGGGATGAAGGCGAAGATCACATCCACCCCGGCGCTCTCCAGCCGGTTCTCGATCAGCTTGGAGACGGCGGTCACATGGTCGAGATCGAGCTTGTTCTCGGCGGCGACAAAGAGCAATTGGTTGTAGTCGCGCGGCTCGCCCAGCCACTCCAGCGTCTCAAACGTGATGTAGCCATAGCCGGCGCCGTTGATAAAGGCGGGGAGTTGGCCTAGATCATGGACGGTGCCGGCGATGCGCAGCTCGCGCTGCTTGCCGCCCGGCGTCTCCACCAGCAGCGTATCGCCGATCGCCACATCGCCCAGCCCCAGCGAGGCAGCCACCGAGGCCCGCTCCAAAAGCAGCTCGCGGTGGGGAGGTGGGTAGGCGCCTGTCTCCGCATGGATCTTGTTGATGGTGATCTCTTCGTAGTCGGAGATGGCGTTGAGCTGGAGGCTGCGCCATTCACCGCTCTTGGTCAGGAAGCGCACATTGACAATGCGCCGTCCCTCGGCCGCGGAGACCTCATCCATGGCGCGCACCGCCTCCACCATCTCATCGTCAAAGGTGCTCAACGTAAAAATATTGCCGCTGGCCGGGTTGACGGCGGCGTAGGCTTCGGGCAGGTTCTGATCTACAATGATCTGTGACCCCATGACCATGCCGATGGCGCTAACGCCCACGGCAATCGAGAGCAGCACCAGGACGGTGCGCGTTTTGTTGGACCACAGGTCCCGCAGCACTTTGCGCCAGCGGGGCGCCAGGAGTTTCATGGTTGCCGGTCGCCTCTCTCTATCATTCGGGAATCATCAGGGGGCGCGGGCATGGGCTCCGTTTTGGTTGGTCTGGCTTTGGTCTGTCTGGATGGTCACCGACGCGGTCATATTCCAACGGAGCCGCTCGTCACTCGTATCGGGGATGATGGTGGCGGTGTAGGTGATGTCGCCCTGCTTGTTCTCGCCCAGCGGCTTGATCCGCACGACAGAGCCTGTCAGCTCCAGTTCGGGCAGCGCATCAATGGCGATCTCGACCCGGTCGCCCTCGCGCACATAGACCACATTGATCTCGGTCAGGTCATCGGTCTCGATGCGCCACTCGCTCAGGTCGGCGAGTTGGATGACGGGCGCGCCCGCCGTCACTTGCTCGCCCACTTCCAGGTCGAGCGAGGCAATGGTGCCGGCGAAGGGAGCGGTAAGCTGGGTATCGGCCAGCTCCAACTGGCGTTGCATCAGAATGGTCTGCGCCTCCACCAGATCGGCTTCGGCGGCCAGGATGGTTTCGGGGCGGCTGCCGGCCATGCGCAAGGCCAGCTCTGCCTCTGCCTGGCGCACCTGCGCCTCGGCGGCGGCGATCTGGCTCGCTGTGGCCGGGGTGCGCGCCTGTTCTAGAGCCGCGCGCGCGCGCTCCACCTCGGCGCGCGCGGCGGCGATATCGCTCTCTTCGGCGCCGGCTGCGAGCAGGTCGTAGCGCGCCCGGGCCGCTTCATAATTGTTGGTCGCCTGCTCCAAATTGGCCGCTTCAGGCAGCGCGGAAACATCGTTGCGCCACTTCACCTGGTCATAGGCGCTTTGCGCCTGGCGCAGGGCGGCCTCGGCGTTGGCTAGCTCGGCCTCGGCGGCGATCAACTGCTCGTCGTCGGCCCCGGCCAGCACATTTTGATAGGCGGCTTCGGCGGCGGCCAGGGCAGCCTCGGCGGCGGCCACATCCTCGGCGCGCACCCCGTCCACCAAATTCTCGAGATTGGCGCGCGCGACATCTACCGCGGCCTGGGCAGCCTGAATTTCCTCGGGCCGGGCGCCGGCGCGCAGCTCGGCGATGCGCGCCTGGGCGCTTTTCACGCGGGCCTCGGCCTGGGCAATGGCGATGACCTGGCGTTCATTCTCCAGGCTGGCAATGAGCTGGCCGGCCTCCACTCGTTCGCCCTCCTCAACCACGACCTCTGCCACAATGCCGGAGGAGGCAAAGCTCAAGGTGGCAAAGCGCGCCGGCACCACCACCGCATCTACAATCACGGCGGGGCTGGTTTCGATGGGGGGCAGAGGGGTTGGCGTCGCCTGGGCCGTAGCGCCGGTCAAGGCTTGCCAGCCGCCTTGAGACTGGACATAGAGATAGCCGCCCACTCCGGCCACAACCAGGATGAGACCGAGAACCATAAGCCATCTACGCATAGTTCACCCGCGCCTTCTGGGTCTGAACGATAGTCTCTCACGCTGCCCGTTGCCTCAACGGCGCCAGCCGGCGGCTGGCGCCTCAGGAATCATCAAGACACGAATGGTCAAGAATCGTCCAAATAGGCTCCGGTACAGGGTTACTCTAAAGGTTGGACGGGGTTTGTCAAGTTTCGCCCCTCCCATTGATTGGCCCGCTTATTGATTACGTGCGCCGTGGCGCCAAGTTGCAGTAGACCAGACGGCGGGCACGCCGATCCCTGTTTACTCTGGAGCGGCGCTTGGCGATTCAGCCGCTTCTCGTGTATGATGACAGCGTTCGCCTGTGATCACTGCTGACGCATACCCAACTATAGAGTGGGATCACCATTTACCCGACGCCTGGTGGTCTATATGCGTGTATCCGTCGTCGAACGTAGCACAGCGAAAGCCACAAGAACAGCGCCATTCCCACGGTTTTCTCAGTCTGTGCCTGCCACATCCATCCCGTGGCATGGTCCAGACATCAGATTGTGAGCCATTCCCTGCGGTTTTCATACGAAGCGCAGGTGGTTAGGGTTTCTTGTGCTGCCGGCCAGAATGATGCTCGCCTAGCGTAGGCAATTCGCCAGGTGAGCAACCTGAAAGCGGTCTGGATTTGCTGGCACAATCAAGCGCAATGGTCAGCTTACAAGCCAAGCCCGGCTGCTAACCCGTCATTGCGTGACCAGGCGTCCACCTCATGGCAAATTGCATTGCATCCGTTGCTGTTGCGATAGACAACTACGGCAATAAGACATTTGTCGGATTAGACTTCAGGTGGCTTGCTGTACGCTTAGAGCGGCGAGAGCTTGTTCAGGCTCTGTACAGTGGCCCCCAGATGCAACACAGACGCCAGTCCTTCAACGGCCATCAGCAAAGGAGTCGCCATCATGCAGCCGAATTATCAGGGACGGGTTCCTACGGGCAGGGCAGACAGAAGGCAGGAGAGGGCGTCCATCAAAAGGGGCTACAATCGGCCAGGGCGCTGGCGGGCCTGGCTTTTGGTCGCCATCCTGGCGGCAGCGGTCGCCAACGCTGCGCTGGTCATTGTGACGAGTGAGGAGGTCCATGCCCAAGGCCCTCGCTCGCTGCGGGTCCCGCGCACGGTGTTAGAGGATCAGGAGGAAACGCTCCTTGAAGAGCCGGAAGCTGGACCCGCCGTCCAGCCGCAGGCCGAACAACAGAAGATCATTATTGACACGGACCCTGGCGTGGACGATGCCACGGCGTTGATCTGGCTGCTTTCGCAGCAGTCGTATCCGATCAATCCGCTGGCCATTGTCACCGTTGCGGGCAACACCACGCTGGAAAACGCCACCAGAAATGCACAGTTTATTCTGTCGCTGGTCGGGCGGCAAGACATCCCCGTAGTGCCGGGCGCAACAGAGCCGCTCGAAGTTGACCTGAGCAGCACCGTCAAGCTGATCCACGGGCCGGATGGGCTGTGGTTTACCGCTGCTGGTTTTGTGCCGCCTTCTGTCCCCCCCCTAGATACGCCGGCTGCGGAGTTCTACTGCAACACGCTGGAGCACAATGAGGAAGCGATCCTCGTCCTGACGTTGGGACCCTTGACCAACCTGGCGAATGCTATCCAAACTTGTCCTTATGTGCCTGGCTCGAACGAAACGGATGCGTCAGGCGTCAATTGGACGGAGGTCCGCATCGTCAGCTTGGGCGGCGCGTTTGCCGGCGGCAACCAGACGCCCGTGGCCGAATTCAACATGTGGCAAGACCCCGAAGCCGCCAAGATCGTCCTGGAGTCCGGCGCCCAGGTGACTTTGGTGTTGGCAGATGCCTTTAGCCAGTTCACGCTGAGTCAAGGCAATCTGACCCGGCTGGCGAACACCGGCGCATCGCCCATCCAAGCGATACTGCCGGCGCTGCAGACATACCTACAACTGACCGGAGGACCAGGTGTTGCTGCGCTCCCTGATCCAGTGGCGGCGATGGCGGCGCTAGACCCATCGCTGGCAAGCAGCCGTCCAGCTCTGGTCCGGGTAGTGGAGAGCGAGGACGCGCCTGACTACGTGCGCGGCCAGACGATCATGGCCTTCGACTTTCCAGCGCGCCTCTATTTGATGCGCTATGTAGGAGACAATATTGGGGATATCTGTATTAGCGGGACCCTTCTCAACGATGCCTGTATCAGCAGGCTCATTGATGATGCGCTGGCAACCCTCCCCCCTCTGGAGGCAATCAACCAGGTCTTTGGAACGTTGTTCGGTATATCTGCACAGACGCCAGACAACGCAATGGTGGTGACAGACATTCAGGCCAACAAGATGAGAAATGCGTTTCTCAAGGGCCTTGCTACCCCGCCGGTTGGCGTCAATGCCACACAGGATGAAACGCCCGATGGTGTAAGTGGAACGGCAGGCGACCAGGAAATGGAGACTGAGCAGCAGGCGCCGGAGCAACGGCTCTATCTGCCGTTGCTGCCCGGCCAGTAGTGGTTATTCAGCAAGTTACGTGGGCGCGGGCATCGGCTATGCCGGCAGCCTAAGGGTATTAAACAATGTTCATAGGAGGCGACTAGGAATCACTATGGATGTGCGCATAGACGCTATTCTTGCCGAGCTTCGCACACTGATCGAGGATTTGGGCAAAGACGGCGGCCTCATCAGCCCATCCGTCTATGACACAGCGCAGGTGTTGCGCCTCTACCCACCCAAAGAGGGCGTGGAGGCCGGCCTTGAGTGGCTGCTGTCACAGCAGCACGACGACGGCGGTTGGGGCGCCCCTTCCTGGCTGATGGCGCGCGATGTGCCGACCTTAGCCGCTCTCCTTGCACTACAGACCTACCGGCGCGACCAAACCGCGCAGAAGGCGATTGAGGCAGGTCTAGCCTTCTTGCGTCGCCAGGCCGCGCAGTGGGATGTCGTGCATATTGACGCCTTTCCTGTTGCTGTAGAAGTGATCTTGCCCTATCTGTTACAGGAAGCTAACAAGTTAGGGCTACACATAGATTGCGCCCCTTACCGGCGCCTTTTTGCTTTGCGCGAGCGGAAGCTGCAGTTATTGAAACAGTTTCCCATTGCAGCCAATTCGGCGCCAACCTACTCATGGGAGGCGCTCGACCTGCCCTTTGCACCGGAGATGATGGATCCGCTGTATGGCGTCGGCCATAGTCCCGCCGCGACGGCGGCATGGCTACATGCCGCCAAGGATCATGCCGGCATCGAGCATCTGCGGGAGCAGGGCGAGGCGTATCTGGCCCGCGCCCAGGCCGCAACCCGCACAGGGGTGCCGGGTGTGGTGCCATCTGCTTATCCATCCAGTTGCTTTGAGCTTGCCTACAGCTTATATGCCCTTATGCTCGCCGGTCACCTACATCATCCAGCATTACAGGATGTGGTTCAGCCTCAACTATTGTTTCTACAGGATGTAGTTGAAGACCGTTGTGGGCTGGGTTTGGGTGAAGCCTTTGTGCCAGATGCGGACGATACGTCTGTAGCTGTTGCAGTCTTGCGCGACGCCGGATGCCCGGTGGATGTCGGTTTAGTCCAGCAGTTTTGGCGCAATGACCACTTTTATACCTATGTTCAGGAATTGAATCCGTCGGTCTTGTCGAATGCCCATGCCCTCCACGCGCTATGCAAGTTTGGTATTCGTTGCCCGTTGACTGAAGCCTTCCTGATTGAACGGCAGACGGATGAGGGATGGTGGATCCCCGACAAATGGCACAGTTCTTGGCGGTTTATCACCATGGAGACCATCGTTGCACTTGCCCCACTAGGCTATCAGGATGTCCTTGTGCGTGCAGGTCATGCTCTCCTAGCGGACCAACAGCCTGACGGAAGTTGGCGCACTGCGGATGGCGCTGGGACTTTGGAAACCGTCTACACCGTATTGGCACTCCAAACATTAGATAAACACCGACTA
>DATLZJ010000276.1:0-3434 GCA_035574055.1 Caldilineaceae bacterium | reverse complement strand
GACGCGAGCCGCTGCCGTCCTCGCGGCTAACCAATTCCACCGCCCCTCCCTCGCCCCCCACCTCCGACCAATCCAGGATCAGGCCGCTATATAACCCCTGGAGCTGGTCTAGCGTTAGACCGGCGACCGGATTGGTGCTATGGACGATGAGCGCCAGGCCATCCACGCCGACCGGAATGCGGACCAGGCGCGTTGCGCCCGCGACCTGGCCCTGCTCCGGAAAGAGGGTGCTGGCGGCCAGGTCAATGCGTCCTTCGGCCACCTGCTCCTCGCCCAACGTGCTGCCGCCGCCGCGCAGGGTAAAAAGCACATTCGGATAGCGGCGGGTAAAGGCCGCGGTCAAATCCTGGAGCACAGGCTGCATGGCCGTTGCGCCGGCAATGGTGATCAGCACCGGTCGCGGGGTAGCAACAGCCGCCCCCGCGCAGCCCGCCCAGACCGGCAGGGTAAGGAGCAGGAGGAACAATCTCAGACGAAAGCAACACACAGACACCATCGGCGGTGCAATAAATTCTACACCTTTGCAGGGGCAACCCGGCGCGCGCCCATCCCTCATCACCCCTGACTTTATCACCCCTGACTTAGACGCTCGCCAGCGCCACGACCAGCGCGCCCAGCAGCAGACAATAGACCGCAAAGACGTAGAGGGTATGGCTGCGCAAGTAGGCCAGCAGCCAACGAATCACCAAATAGCCGACCAGCGCGCTGGCGATAAAGCCGACGACCAGGGCCGGTAGATGGGCCGTTACCTCGGTTGGGTCTGTGTCCAGGGCCTGGAGCAACTGGAGCAGGCCGGCCCCAAAGACCGCAGGGATGCCAAGCAGAAAGCTATAGCGCGCCGCCGCCTCGCGACGCAGCCCGATCCCAAGCCCCATGGCAATCGTGCTGCCGCTCCGGCTGATGCCGGGCACCAGGGCCACCGCCTGGGCAAAGCCAATGGCAATCGCCTGGTCCCAGCTCACCGAGGTCAGGTCAACGCCGCGCGCCCGCCGCCGCGCCAACAGCTCGCTGCCGGTCAACAAGAGCGCGGTGATGAACAGCGCCCGGCCTGCTGCGGCGGCGTCACTGTACAGCGTCTCGAAAAAGCCCTCGAAGAAATAACCGATGCCCACCGCAGGCAGGGTGCCCACCACAATATACCAACCCAATCGCGCATTCGGATCGGCCAGCGAGCGGCGGCCGATGCTCTGCAAGGTGGCAATGAAAATCGCCCACAGCTCTCGCCAAAAGACCAGCAGCAGCGCCAGGAGCGTCCCCCAATGCAAAACAGTGTCGAATAACAGCGATGGGTCCGGCCAACCGGCCAGCCAGGGCATAATGACCAGATGGGCGCTGCTGCTGACCGGGATGAACTCGGTCGCGCCCTGGACAACCCCCAGGACAAGCGCCCGCAGGATTTCGCTCACGTTGAATTGGGTCGGGTTGATCAAGATGGCTTTCCTTGTGCGGGTAGTTGGGTGGAGTTGGGGGGATGGGTGGATTCTCCGGCCAGCGGAAGGCCCAGGGCAGCCCGGCGGCGCCGGCGCTGCTCGTGACGCACTTCCTGGTTACTGAGCTGATAGCGGGCCAGAAACGCCGCGCGCAGCTCCTCAAAGCGCCCCGCGGCGATGGCCGCACGCACCCGGCGCATGAGGTCCAGCAGAAAGTGGACGTTATGAATCGTCCCCAGCCGCAGCGCGGTGATCTCGCCGGCCTTGTACAGGTGGCGCAAGTAGGCCCGGCTGAAGGTGCGGCAGGTGTAGCACGTACAATCCTCCTGCACCGGGCGCGGGTCTTCGGCATATTGGGCATTGCGCAGGTTAATGCGCCCATCCGGGGTGAGCAGCGACGCATTGCGCGCGATGCGGGTGGGCAGCACACAGTCGAACATATCGACCCCACGCGCCACGGCTTCGAGCAAATCTTCGGGCGCGCCGACGCCCATCAGATAGCGCGGCTTGTGGGCCGGCAGCGCAGGGCAGGTCTCGTCGAGCGTGGCATACATCTGCGCCTTGGTTTCGCCCACCGCCAGCCCACCGATGGCATAGCCGGGAAAGTCCAGCTCGGCCAGAAAGGCGGCGCTCGCCTGGCGCAGGTCCGGGAAGATCCCCCCCTGGACAATGCCAAAGAGGGCCTGGTCGGGACGGCGATGGGCGACCTTGCAGCGTTCGGCCCAGCGGTGAGTGCGCGCCAGCGCCGCCACATTGTAGTCTCGGTCGAGCGGGTCCGGGCACTCGTCCAGCACCATCGCAATATCCGGCCCCAGCGCCTGCTCGATCTCCATCACCCGCTCCGGTGTGAAGCGGTGGAGGCTGCCGTCAATATGGCTGCGAAAGGTCACGCCATCATCGTCCACCTTGCGCTGGTGAGCCAGGCTGAAGACCTGGTAGCCGCCTGAATCGGTGAGGATAGGGCCGGGCCAGGCCATAAAGCGATGTAGCCCCCCCATGCGCGCCACCAGCTCATGACCCGGGCGCAGGTAGAGATGGTAGGTATTGGCGAGGATGAGTTGGCAGCCCAGCTCGGCCAGGTCGCGTGGCTCCAGCGTCTTGACATTCGCCAGGGTGCCCACCGGCGCAAAGGCCGGCATCTCAATGGGGCCGTGGGGGGTGTGAAAGGTGCTCAGGCGGGCCGCGCCGGCGGTCGTATGTAGCTCAAAGCGAAATGCTGCGTCCATTCCGCCAATTGTTCACAAGGCGCTATGCTCCGTCAAGAAGCAAGGGAGGCAAAAACAAGCGACAAGGGAGAAACCAGGGGATAAAACGAGGGATCAAGCGAAGCGGCTTCCCCAGCTTGTTGCACTGGGAAAGCCGCTTCGGCCAGACAGGATATGGAAAGGAGTGGGATGGACCGGTAATATCAGTTGAAGGGAACGCCCCCAAGGCCGGGCTAGACTAGGCGGCCTCGTCAAAGAGGGTGGGAATCTCGTCGTCGCCCAGGCTGATGGCCACATCGTCCACTGCCGGGCGGACGGCCACCGTGCGTTTGGATTGGGCCACCGGCTCATCTCCGGCAGCGGGCAGCGTGGCCGCCGGCTCGAAATTAATCGGCAGCCCCACACTGCCGCGAATGCGACGGTCAATCTCGGCAGCCAGGTCAGGGTTCTCCATCAGGAAGGTCTTTGCGTTCTCACGCCCCTGCCCCAGGCGAATGTCGCCATAGCTGTAGAAGCTGCCGCGCTTGGCAATGATGTCATATTCTACGCCCAGGTCAATCAGGTCGCCGGTGGTGGAGATGCCCTCATTGTACATGATGTCGAACTCGGCCACGCGGAAGGGCGGCGCCACCTTGTTCTTCTTGACGGTCACACGCGTCCGGTTGCCAATGCTCTCGTTGCCTTGCTTGATGGACTCAATGCGGCGCACATCCAGCCGCACCGACGCATAGAACTTCAAGGCCATGCCGCCGGTGGTCGTCTCCGGGTTGCCGAACATGACGCCGATCTTCTGGCGCAA
>DATLZJ010000275.1:0-2201 GCA_035574055.1 Caldilineaceae bacterium | reverse complement strand
TGCCTGAAGGGGTCGTTGAGCCGGATTGGAAAGGTTGGCCCTTCGGACGGTCGCTCTATGTCGCCGAGTTGTACTCGCTGATCCAGCAGGTGCCGGGGGTCAAGCATGTGCTGGATGTGCAGCTTCGCCAGCGACCGGTCTTGCCCGCCCAAGAGGCGCCGCCCCTGGGCCAACTGGAGGAGTTCGCCGCCAATTCGGCGCGAGACGGCGTGGCCGAGCGTACTTTGACGCTGGTGACGGGCAAGGTGCTGATCACGTCGCCGGATACGCTGCTCTGTTCGCTTGACCATGAGATTGAGTTGGTTGACCTATGATGGAGCCGTTGCGTGGCGCAGGGGAACGGAGATTCCCGGCTTCACCACTTGAGGCGCCGGAGGCCGGCACAGACGCGCCTTTGGCGCTACGCGTGCGGACGGAGGTGGAGGGCCACAACGGCGCGCCGCCGGGCGCGGCGTTGGCGGTTGGCCATGTGGCGGACTACACCCGGCGCTATCCGGGTGAGCATGTCACCTTGTTGACCCGCGTGGATGTGCGCGCCGCGGTGGAGGGTTTCCGCCTTCGGGTGTATGTGCCGGCGGGGCTGGAGATTGACCACTACCAAGCGGCAGGCCATGACTGGCTGCCGCTGATCCGGTTGGTGGAGGAGACGCCGCCTCATGAGATGGCGCTCCTGCCGGGGGCCGGCGGCAGCCCGTTTCCGCTGGCAGCGCCAGGCCAGCCGCACCGCCCGTTGGCGCCCCAGCGTCTAGGGCATGAGCTGATCTGGCAGGTGGCCGAACCTCAAGAGGCGGGGGCGCGTTACGAATTTGAGACTACGGCGCTGGTTCTGCCGGCCTTTGAGGATGTCACGCTGCGGAGTGAAGCGGTGGTCGCCAACCTGAGCAGCCCTGCGCTGGTCGTTGCTGCCGAAACGACCGAGATCGTCGTCTCGGTCAAGGGTCGTTATCTGGAATACCTGCCCGCCCTGTATGAGCAGGACGACTTTATGGGCCGCTTCCTGATGCTCTTCGAGAGCTTTTGGCGACCCATCTCGCAGCAGATTGACGCAATTGATCACTACTTCGATCCCGAACTGACCCCCGCCCGCTTTCTGCCCTGGCTGGCCCAGTGGTTCGATATGACGCTGGACGAAAGCTGGAGCGAGGAGCAGCAGCGGGAGCTGTTGAAAAATCTAATCTGGTTCTATCGCAAGCGCGGCACGCGGGTTGCGCTCCAACGCTATTTGGAGATTTACACGTGCGGCCAGGTGGAGATCGTTGAGCGGCGGGCGAAGAATTTCAAGTTGGGCAGCGGCGGCCGATTGGGAGCCGGTGTGGCGCTAGGCACGGGCAACGTGCCCCACACCTTTACGGTGCGGCTGTGGCTGCCGCCCGTGGCCGTGCCGGCTCACTTGTCCGGCGCAGCGGCGGAAGCCGAAGCGGCCCGGCTGGAAAAGCGCCGGCGCCAACGGATTGAGCGGCTCATCGAGGCTGAGAAACCGGCCCACACCAGCTATCAACTGGAGATCGAGGTCGCCCAACGGCCGGCCCGCCATGCGCAGAACGGCGAGCCATCCGGCTCCATGCCGCCGGCCGGCGCGGGGATAGTGGGTGCTGACTAGTTGGTACGCGCTGTTTATATGCACTGTGGATATATGCACTGTGGGCATTGGAGAAGGGTGGACTATGTTCTCGCGTGAACTCTTGGGGCTGTTTCCTCGTAAGCGCATCCGCGCGATAGATGGCATGGCCGTTACGGCCGAGGTCTGGGAAGAGGCCCATGACTATCATCGCATGGTGGACCGCTTGCATACCTTGCTCCATCATGGCTCCGGCATCGTCGGTGGGCTGGAGGTGATCGCCAGCGACCCTGCCGACAGCTCGGTCTATGTGCTGCCGGGGATGGCCGTAGACCCGGTGGGCCAGACCATTGTGGTGCCGGAGCCGCGCGCCTATGATCTGGGGAGCGCCGACGGGATGCTCTATCTGGTATTGGCGTACAACGAAAGCCGGCCCCAGAGCGGCAATGGCCGGGTCAACAATGATGAGCCGCTTTATATCTACAACCAATACACCCTGGAGGCGCTGTCGGCGCTGCCGCCCACGCCCCATGTCGAGCTGGCCCGCATCTGGCGGCGCTCCTCGGCGGGACCGATCACAGCCCCGCAGGACCCAAATCATCCGCGGCTGAACGAGATTGACCAACGCTACCGGCGGCAGATC
>DATLZJ010000274.1:0-2634 GCA_035574055.1 Caldilineaceae bacterium | reverse complement strand
CCGCCGCAATGGATCCCGGACCCCATCCGCTGGCAAAATTATCCCGAAGCCTTGACTGCCCAGCCCTTCGCCCGGTTCTTCCGCAACACCATGATCATCACCGTACTGGCGACGCTGGGCACAGTGCTGACTGCATCTATGGCGGCCTATGGCTTTGCGCGGCTGCGCTTTCCGCTGCGCTCCTTCTGGTTTAGCGTCATGCTCTCCACGCTAATGCTGCCCAGCATCGTCACCCTCATTCCCACATTTATTCTCTTTCGCTATCTAAAGTGGATTGATACCTTTTACCCGCTCATTGTGCCGTACTGGTTTGGGGGCGGCCCCTTCTTTATCTTTCTCCTCCGCCAGTTCTTTCTGACCATTCCCCTAGAGTTGGATGAAGCCGCGCGCATGGACGGCGCCAGCAACTACCGGGTCTACTGGCAAATCATCCTGCCGTTGGCCAAGCCGGCCCTGGCGACGGTGATGATTTTTAGCGTCATCAATCACTGGAATGAATTCGTTCTACCGCTCATCTATCTGCACAGCACCGACAAATGGACAATGGCCATTGGCCTGCAAGGCTTCTCTGACCTTTATTCCACCCAGTGGCATTGGCTCATGGCCGCCTCGACCGTCATGGTGTTGCCGCTGATCATCCTCTTTTTCAGCGCGCAGCGCTACTATCTGGAAGGCATCCATATGTCCGGGCTGGCCGGACGCTGATGAGCTTGTGCGCGCCCGCCCTACGCGCCAACGACAGAAGAACCCTCACCGCTCCGTCTCCACCCACATCCCGCGGCCATCCGACCAGATGTGGACCCGGCCATGCAGGTCGGTCCGCAGCACCTGCCGCCCGGCCAGGGCGTCCAGCACCTCCGGCTGTGGATGGCCGTAGGCATTGCCCGCGCCTACCTGGATGACTGCCACCTGCGGGTTGACCGCGGCCAGAAACCTTTCGCCGCTGCTCGTGTTGCTGCCGTGGTGGCCCACCTTGAGCACCGGGGCCTGGAGCGGCGCGCCCTGGGCCAGCCAGGCGGCTTCACTGGCTAGACCGGCGTCGCCGGTAAGCAGCGCGCCGAAGTCGCCGTAGACCACCTTGAGCACCAGCGAAGCCTCATTGTCCTCCAGGTCGTCTCCCCCGTCACCCGGCGGCCAGAGCGCCCAAAGCGCCACGCCGTCGCCCAAATCCGCCCACGCGCCGGCCTGCATGACCTGGACCGGCACACCCGCCGCGTGCAGCGCGGCCCGCCAAAGCTCCCCATCCGGATTGGTCTGGCTCGTCACAGGCTGCAACGCCTGGACGACCGCCATACGGCGAGGCAGCTCCACCTGGCCGCCCATGTGGTCTGCGTCGGGGTGGGTCAGCACCAACAGGTCCAGGCTGCGATCCCAGAAGGGCATGACTGCGCCTAGCTCGGCCATCAGCAGCGCCGGGTCGCGCCCGCCGTCAATCAATACCTGCCGCCCGCCGGGCGTCTGGATCAGGATGGCGTCGCCCTGGCCCACATCCAGAAAATAGAGGTGGAGCCGCCCGTCAGGCAGCGACCAGACCGCCAGCCAAACCAGGAAGGCCACGGCTGCCCCCAACCCCAACACCGCCGGTTGAACCAGCCGCGCTGTGCCCGTTTGCATGGCCCGCCGGACGGCCTGGATCACCTGGTTGCGCCGGTAAACAGCAAAGATGAGCGCATAGGTCGCCGCCAGCCAGCCGAAACCGTAGCCCTCAACGGCGACGCTCGCCCAGGGCAGGGCTGCTACCTGGCGCACCACCGCCACCGTCCAGCCTAGCCCTAGCCAGGCGACCCACGCGGCTGCCTGGGCCGGCCACGCCAGCCCGGCCAACCCCAGCGCCAGGGCCAGCAGACCCCAGTTCAGGATCAGCGGCTGCACCGGCAAGATGAGCATGTTCGCCAGCAGAAAGAGCGGGCTGAAGCGCCCGAAGTGGTACAGCCCCAACGGCAGCACCAACACATTGGCAGCCAGGGTCATCACCAGGCCATCCAGCAACAGGCCACGGGCCAAGACCGACAATGAGCCGGCGCGCGCCCGCTCACTTAAGCGCGCGCCGAAGACAGTGGGCCAGCGCGCCGCCAGCCCTGCACGGATGGCCGGCGCAAAGAGGAGCAGCCCCAAGGTGGCGGCCATACTCAACTGGAAACCCACCTCCCACAGCACCCGCGGGTCGGCCAGCGCCATCAGCCAGCCGACAACCCCTAGGCTGACTACCCCGGCGCTGTGCCGCCGGAGCGCGGCGGCGATGATGACCAGGCTGCTCATCATCGCGGCGCGCACCACCGGCGCTTCGGCCCCCACCAGCAGGGTGTAGAAGACGACCCCCACCAGCGCCGGCCAAACCGCCAGCGGCATCCCCAAGAGGCGGCGGCTCAACGCCAGCAAAAGGGAGGCAAGTAACACCATGTTGCTGCCCGAAATCACTAGGACGTGACTGGTATTGGTCGCGTGGAAGGCCGCATACAACTCATCGGGGATCACGTCGCCGATCCCCAACAACATCCCGTTCGCCAGCGCCGCATATGGCTCGGCCAGCAGCCGGTTGAGCAGCCCCTCGCCCTGGCTGCGCACGTCGTAGAGCGCCCGCCGCCAGGCCGCGCCCTGGAGCGGGCCGGCGATTTCTGTGACCTGGCCGCGCTG
>DATLZJ010000273.1:0-3679 GCA_035574055.1 Caldilineaceae bacterium | reverse complement strand
CCCCGCGTGCGGTGGTCGCCCGGCTGCGCCAGGTGGGCTGCCCGGTGGTGATGGGCAACACCGATGCCTGGGCGCTCGATCCCCATCCGCACCCAATCCGCAACGCCGACAGCGAACGGCTCAACGCCATCGAGCTGTGGGGCGCGGCCCAGCTCGACGACACGGACCGGGCCTTCATCCGTACCTTTCAACCTACGATAGAGCTTGCCGCCGGCAGCGAACTGCGGCTGCTCTGCTACCACGGCTCGCCCCGCTCGTTTCATGAGGGTCTCTTGGCGACGACGCCGGATGAGCAGCTTGATGCGGCGTTGGCGGGCTGCACGGCGACGCTGCTGGCCGGCGGTCACACCCATACCCAAATGGTGCGCCGCCACGGGGAGAAGCTGCTGATCAACCCCGGCAGTGTGGGCCAGCCGGTGGAGCGGGTAGCGGAGGGGGTGCGCTACCCGCCGTGGGCCGAGTTTGCAGTGGTCGAGGTGTTGCCAGGGGGGGACAGCGGCGGTGGAGCGGGCTATACGCTCTCGGTGGCGCTGCGCCGCATTCCAGTAGATGTGGCCGAGGTGGTGAAGCTGGCTTATGCCGGCGGAATGCCCCATGCCGAGTGGTGGGTGGGGCATTGGCGATAGCTCCAGGTGGTCACATCACGAAGGGCGAGGACGGGCTAGAGGCGCCCGCCATAACCTGCGCATCGGCGGCTTGTGGCGGGCGGCGGAGCGTCCTGATCTCGGCGCAGAGCGCCGCTCGCACCCGCTCATATTCATGCACAATCGCCTGAACCTGCATCCGGCGAACGGAAGGCTGTTTGGTCAGCGCCGGCTCCTGCTCCAGCGTCCGGCAGAGGGCGGCTAGATGGAGCGCGGCGACCTGCCAACGGCGATCAAGGGTCGAGAGCAAAAGGCCCAGGGGGCGGGCGGCCACTCAGTTCGCGCCCGCCCGCGGCGCAGGATTAGCGGTTGAGCAGCGGCAGGAAGAGCAGGGGCCGCGGCGCTTGGGGAGTGCTGGGCGTCGTGAGGGACTCATCTGTCCCCGGCGTCTCAGGCGTGTCTGAGGGATCGGACGTATCCAGGTTGTTGTCCGGCTGGTCGCTGTCCGGTTGGTTGTTATCAAGCTGGCCGTTATCCGGCTGGCTGTTGTCTGGCTGGCCGTTGTTCGGTTGCCCACTATCCGGTTGGCTATTGTCCGGCTGGCCGCTATCGGGCTGGGAGCCGCCGTCAGGGTCAGGGGTGCTCCCATCGCCGCCCTGCTCGCCGTCATTGGGGGTGTTCGGCGTGTTGGGCGTGCTTTCATCGGGCGACTCATTGGCCGGCTCGGTGATATCGGGCGTCGTCGGCTCGGCAGGCGGCGTAATCGTCCAGGTGTAGCTGGCGGGCGTGTCATCCCCGTTGCCGGCAGGGTCGGTCGCACGTACCTGGAAGGTGTGGGCGCCCAGCCCGAGGTCTGCCAAAGTCACAGGCGACGTGCAGGGGGCAAAGGCCGCGCCGTCGAGCGAGCATTCAAAGGTCGAGCCTGGCTCGTTGGCCGAGAAGGTGAAGGCGGCGTCCGTGCTGGTGGTGCTCAGTTCCGGCCCGCTGTCAATGGTGGTTTCAGGCGCGCTCGTATCGGTAGGCAGCGCATCCATAGGCGGTGTATCCGTGGAGGGCGTGTCAGCGGACAGCGCATCATAGCAGAAGGAGAGATGGCTCAAGCCATAGTACTTGTTGTTATGCGGGTTCACTGGCGCATGAAGGCCCGTGCCGGCGGCAGCCGCCGGGTCGTATGAATAGAAGTTTCCGGCAGGCCCGCCCTTAGCGACGACGGCGGTGACGCCAAGGTTGGCGGTAAAGTCAAAGACGGGGCCGGTTGGCGTATCCTGTACGTCAATCGTGACGGTTAGCGCGCCGTCGCTGTACGCGCCATCCTGGACAGGCTCTACTTTGAACTCTGTGGTATCGGGGACCAACATGCTGCATGTTGGGTTGCCCAACACGGGCGCCTCGGACACCGCGGAGGCTTGGACCGAGGCCGGAGCAAACGCACAGGCGACGGCGACAAGGATGGCAAAGCAGAACAGGAAGAGCGTCAGCCGGCGAGAAGTCGTGATGGCAAGTGCGTTGGAGTGCATGATGTCTACCTCGATGTACTGAAATGATCCCTTGGAAGGGGAAAGCCGATTTTATTCTTGAGGCGGCGGCGCCTGCCGGCCTACTGGGAGTGTAGACCAGAATCGGCGCATTATTTCTTTCAGAAGGATGACAATTTTTGGTGCTGAAAGAAGGAAAGTTGCAAATTTCTTGTCAAGCGGCATTTGATGGATTCGCGCTGATCATTTGTCGTATGCCGTTTCCGGCCTTCCCGGAGGTCCGCGCTCGCCTTGGCCGGTTCCACGGCGGCTATCAAGGGCGCTTGGTTTTTGGAGAGGGTAAAGCGAGGGTATTCTGCAAAAAGAGGTTGTTATATAAAAAGTAGACGCCTACGCCCTTGGAGAGGCACAGGCGTAGGTGTCCGTCAACGCAGGGGCGTCAATCATTCGTCCAAGCGAATCGGCGGAGCGCGCTGATTCACGGTTTCTGATGTTGCAGCCAGCTTGCGATTGCCTGCCCAATCTCATCCGGAGAGTCCTCCTGAGGCGTATGGTGTCCGCGCACGATTACCTCATGCTGTGCGGGCAGGGTGCGGCAAAACTCGATCTCGCTGGGTGTCGCTGCCCCTGGCTCGCTCTTAATAAAGAGTTTGGGAATGTCGCTGTGCGCTAACCATTCGCTGAAGGTCGTTGCGATCTCGGTGACATCAGCCGGCTCTCCTTCAATGGGGAGCTGGCGCGCCCAGGCAAGCATGGGGCGACGTCCTTCGCCCGGCTCGATAAACGGGCGGCGGTACTGACTCATCTCTTCCTCCGTCAATGTGCGTAGAATGGTCCGGGGAAGGTTGAACTCAATAAACGTATTTTGTTCCAACACCAACTGCTCGCCTGATGGTGAGCGCAACGCCTGAAAGCGGTCACGCGCCGCCTCCGGAAACTCGCTCCAGGCGCGTGGCCTGATCACCGCCTCCATATAAGCAATGCCCTTCACCGCGCCCTGATGGCGATTGGCCCAGTCGAAGCTCAGGGCCGCTCCCCAGTCATGCCCAACCAGCGTGACCCGCTCATGGACGCCAAGCGCTTCGAGAAGCGCATCCAGATAGCGGCGTTGCTCCACAAAGGTATAGGCGCCAGGGCCGCTATTGGGGAGCTTCTGCGAATCGCCCATGCCGATGAGATCAGGGGCGATTATGCGACCAAGCCCATGTACATGGGGGATGATGTTACGCCAGATGTAAGAATAGGTGGGATTGCCATGCACAAAGACGATTGGATCTCCCTCGCCTTCGTCTACATACGCCATCTCCAATCCCAGAACCCGTTGGCATCTCTTTTGATAGGGAAATGCTGCGCTGCTCATGCTCTTCGCTCGACCTTTCCAGAAGCATAGGATCATACGTTGGGTGGAATATGCCGTTCTTTCGGCCCCAGAGTAGCGGTTTTCTGCTGGATAGACATTGTGCTTTGGGCCAGAAAAGGTCTGTCCTTTTGAACAGGCGCGACAATCAGCAAGCCAGGGGACGCGAAAACACCCACCCCCATAAATCCCATGAGGGTGGGTGTCATCGGTGTGCCTAGAATGAGCAGGGGGAAGGGATACCGATGTTCTTAGCTGGCTAG
>DATLZJ010000272.1:0-8976 GCA_035574055.1 Caldilineaceae bacterium | reverse complement strand
CACCGGCAGGCTTCGCGCGTTTCGACAGCAACCGTATGAAAATCAAGACCAAGCAGCAGCAGCGACACCCGCGCCTCCCTACAGAGTCATAGGACTGATTCCAGCGGGAACTCGATAGGGAGCCAGGCATCATCGGCGGCTCGCACCACTCCTCGTCGGGGTCGCAGTCTGGGTCATAGTAGGGGTTAGGGATCGGACCGTGCTCGATCGCAGATCATCACGCCATGCGCTGCGGCATGGAGGGCTGCCGTCTGAATACGAAGCGTCTCCGCCACACGGCGGCGCTCGACGATTTCGGCTTGGAGCCAGTCGTTGCTCTGTTGGAGGGGGCGGACGACAAAGCGCTGGAGCAGCAGAAAGCTAGCGAAATTGACAGGTAGTTGCACAACATCGCTTACCGGCCCGATTCACCTATTGGTACGATTTGATGGTGAAGCGAGCCGGTGGAGGGGCCGGGTTGGGCGCTAGGCTGTGGCGGGTACTAGCTCGCGGAGGGAGCGCCCGTTACGGACGGCCACAATCTCGGCCATGATCGCCAGCGCGATCTCCTCCGGCTGGCGACCGCCAAGGTCCAGCCCAATGGGGGCGTGGATGCGCGCCAAGAGGGCTGGGTCCACGCCCAATTCCTGTAGCTCTTGGAGGCGGCGCGCGTGGGTCTTGCGGCTGCCCAGCGCGCCAATGTAGCGGGCCGGGCTGGGGAGGGCATGGGCCAGGACGGGGTTGTCAATCTTGGGGTCGTGGGTCAGCAGAACCAGATAGGTCGAGGAATCCAGCCCCAGGTCGGCCAGAGCGTCGGCAGGCCAGCGGACGATCAATTGGTCGGCATGGCCGAAGCGCTCAGGCGTGGCAAAGGCGCTGCGGGCATCCAGCACAATGGTGTGAAAGCCCAGGGTGCGGGCAATTGAGACCAGGGGAATGGCAGTATGGACCGCGCCGACGACGATCAGCCGCGCCGGGGGAAGGTAGAGGTCGAGAAAGAGGTCTACAGGGCCGCCTGCCGTTTCGACCTCAACCCGGCTTGGCTGTTGGCGGGCAAGCGCCTCTTGCCGGAGTTGCTCTAGCTGTGCAAGCGGCACAGGCAGCGCCTCCAGATTCTGCCACCCGTCCGGCGTCCACCAGGCCCGGCTGCCGGTCTGTGGACCCCGAAGCACGGTGACGAGGGCCAGCGGGCGGCGGTAAGCGACAGCCTCCTGCCAGGCGTCATGCAGCGCGGGGGAGAGCGGGGCAACAAAGACCTCGATGTTGCCGCCGCAGGCCAGCCCGACCGACATCGCCAGCTCGTCGGCAATGCCGTATTCGAGCAGCTTGGGCGTTCCTGCCGCCAGCACGCCAAGGGCTTCCTGGGCCACTGCGCCCTCGACGCAGCCGCCGCTGACCGAACCGGCCATCTCGCCCTGGACCGAGACGGCCATCTTTGCGCCCAATGGACGTGGGGCGGAGCCATAGACGCGCACAACAGTGGCGATGGCGACGGGCTGGCCTGTCTGTCGCCAACGGTCGAGGTCAGAAAGAAGATCGTGCATAGGTCTGATGGTCAGCGTAGAAAATCCAACTTAGACGCAATGGACTGGGCGCGCCAGGCTGCTTCGACCTGGGCGGCGGCCTGCGGCTCATCGGCATTCTCCGGCGGCTCAATGACCGCGCCGGTGCGCGCTTCGATCACCTGAACGTCGCCGTTCGCGCCCACCATGAACCAGGCCTTGTTGGCGGCGCTGTAGAGCCGGCCTTGCTCATCGGGCGCGATGGGTACATAGACGCCATCCTCAAGGCGATAGGCGAGGAGAGCCGGGCCATTGCCCACCAGATCGAGGATGAAGTACTCCTGGACGCCCGCCTGGGCGTAGAGCGCGCGCTTTTCGACCCGGTCTATCTCGGCTAGGTGTGGAGAGGTGACCTCCAGGATGAAGCGCGGCGTCGCGCCCTCTTCCGAGACGTTGAAGGTCGGGCGCGGGCGTTGAGGCTCGGTCACCCTAGCAACGACGGCCAGATCGGGGGCCGGCTGGGGCAGGGCGGGATCCAGCCAGATGATCTTTGCGCCGGTCAGCACGGCGGTGAAGGAACTGTAGCGGTAGAGACCGCGCAAGATCGCGGCCAGACGCTTCACCGCGGCGTCATGCTGCTCGCCGTGAAAGAACTCATCGCCCGGCTGGGGGTTGAGAAAATCGGCGGCGGTCAAGGCCACTTCTTCATATTCCGGCTGTGCCGTCACGTTCTGGGTGACGATTTGGCGGCGGCCCACCGGTGGCTTGTCCGGTTGCATCCTCCGTCCTCTCCGCGTCAATGCAGCCGCAGCAAGCTGCGGTCAATTCGTTTGGGCCAACGTTTCGGCCAGTTGCTCCAGGCTTGCCAGGTTGTGTACGGGCAGAAAGTCATCCACATGGGGCAGCGCGGCCTGGATGCCCCGCACCAGGGGTTGGTAGCCCGGCGCGCCCAGCAGCGGGTTGAGCCAGATCAGCCGGCGGCAGCTCCGGTGCAGGCGGTCCATCTCGCGGCTCATCAGCTCGATATCCCCGCGATCCCAGCCGTCGCTGATGATCAAAACAATCGCGCCCTGGCCCAAGACGCGCCTGGCCCATTGGTAGTTGAACTGTTTGATCGCTTCGCCGATCCGGGTGCCGCCTCCCCAGTCTTGAACGGCGCGGGCAGCCTCGTCGAGCGCGCTGTCCACATCGCGGCGGCGCAGTTGGCGGCTGATGCGGGTCAGGCGGGTGCCAAAGACAAAGGACTCGACCCGATCCAGCCGGTGGGCGACGGCATAGACGAACTGGAGCAAGATGCGCGAGTAGCGCTCCATGGAGCCGCTGATGTCGCAGAGAATGACCAGCGGGCGGCGCTTCCATTTGCGCCGGCGGCGGGCCAAACGCAATGGCTCCCCACCGTGGCGCAAGCTGTGGCGGATGGTGCGGCGCAGGTCAAGCACCCCGCTACGCCCGGCGGGGGTTGTGCGCCGGGTGCGGCGCGGCTCCAGACGCCACGGAGTTGCAAGCATCAGCCGGCGCACTGCGGCCAGCTCATCATCATTCAGGCGGGCAAAATCCCGTTGGCGCAGCACCTCCTCGGCGCTGTAGGCAAGGGTCAGGTCGAGCACGATTTCATCCGACGGCTCGCCGTTGCCGCTTGCCAGGCCGAGGGTGCGGCTCTGTTGCTGTGTCTGCTCGGCTGGGGCGCGTTTACGCAGCGCGCCCATATCAAGGCTTGCCAGTTCGCCCCGCTGCCGCGCCTGCCAGAAGAGGCCAAACGCCAGGTCAAAGAGGGCCAGATGCTCCTGGCGGCAGACCAGCACGGCGCGGGCCGCGCTCTTGAAGTCCTCCCGCCGGCGGATGTCAATATGCTCCAGCGCGGCCAGCAGGTCCACCAGTTGGGTCGGCGTCACCGGTAGCCCCAGGCGACGGAGCAGCCGCCCGAAGAGTATGCAATTGCGCAGCAGATTGCCGTCCGACCTCATCATGCTCCGTATCATGCTCCGTGGTGATGGGCTAGGGTGATGGATTCGAGCGATGGACTAGGCAGCGGTCAGGGCACGCGCCAAAATATGGCGGATGCCGGCCTGCTGCACTTGCTGAATGTCATCGCGATACTTGAGCAGCGTCCCCAAGGTATCGTTCACCAGCTCGTCGCTGAGCGTCTCCTGGTCGAGGGCAACCAAGGCCGTCATCCAATCCAGGGTTTCGGCGACGCCGGGCAGCTTGTACAGGTCTTGGCGGCGCAGCTCTTGCACAAAGGCGACCACCTGGCGCGCCAGATGGTGGGGCGCAGCAGGCGCCTTGGCGACGACAATGCGCAGCTCCTTTTCAAAGTCGGGATAATCAATCCAATGGTAGAGACAGCGCCGCTTGAGCGCATCATGGACTTCGCGCGTGCGGTTGGAGGTAATGACGACCGGCGGCGGCGCCGGCGCGCGGATCGTGCCCAGCTCCGGAATGGTAATCTGGAAGTCCGATAAGACCTCCAGCAGGAAGGCTTCAAACTCCTCGTCGGCCCGGTCCAGCTCATCAATCAGCAAGACGGGCGGCGTGGCGCTCTCATAGTCAACGGCCTGGAGGAGCGGTCGCTTGAGCAGGAATTCGCGGCTAAAGAGGTCGCGCTGGGCCGTCTCCAGGTTGACATGGCCGGCGGCCTCCAGCAGCCTAATCTGGAGCAACTGGCGGGTGTAATTCCATTCGTAGACGGCCGTATTGATGTCTAACCCCTCGTAACACTGGAGGCGAATGAGCGGGGTATCCAGCAGTTGGGCCAGCACCTTGGCGATTTCGGTCTTGCCGACGCCGGCCTCTCCTTCCAGAAAGAGCGGGCGTTGCAGCTTGACGGCCAGATAGAGCGCAGTCGCCAGGCTGCGCTCGGCAATATAGTGGCACGCGGCCAGGGCGCTTTGCACCTGGTCAATCGAGGCAATGGTGGGTATGGTCAGCAATCGTTGGCTCCAGAGTTACAACATAACGGGCAAATCGAACAAGTGCATTGCACAAGCAAAGCAAGCGGGCATCCGCCTTCTCGATTGTACCGCACAGTCGCGGTGGGTCAAGCGGGGAGGCATCCAATCGCAGATGCAAGTAAAGTATCAGGCGACGACAAGCGGGACCGGCGCTGCTCCCTGTGCCTGCAAGTGTGCGGCACAAGGGCAAGCGCCGGTCATGGCCGAGTAGAGTGGGTGCGCTGCGGCGGCTAGGCCCGTTGGGCCGCCAAAGTCAGCGCACGCTGGACAAAGACAGGGGCGACCGCCCGGCGGTACTCGGCGCTGGCGTGGATGTCCCCCATCACATCATCGCCTAGATCGTTGTCGATCCGGCCTGCGGCCTCAGCCAGACTTTGCTCGTCCAATGGCTGGTTGATCAGCGCCTGTTCGACGGCGCGGGCGCGGGTGGCCTTGGGCGTCAGGCCGCCGACCGCGACGCGCGCTTCGATGCAGCGCCCGTCGCGCACGCGCAGCGCCGCCGCTACGCCCAGCAGCGCATAGCGCGAGGCCGGGTTCTCAAACTTGACATAGGCCGAGCCGTCGCCGTCCATCGGAATCTCGATGCCAGTAAGGATCTCTCCCTCTTGCAGGGCAGTGGTGAAGAGGTCCACAAAGAAATCGTCGGCAGGAATGGTGCGGGCGCCGCCGGGACCGGTGACATGGAAGCGCGCATCGAGCGCCACCAGGACGGTGGGCAGGTCAGAGGCCGGGTCGGCATGGGCGACGTTGCCGCCGACGGTGCCGCGGTTGCGCACCGCCGGGTCGCCGATCAGGGCGGCGGCCTCGGTCAGCGCGGCGGGCAGCCCTTCGGCGGCGGCGACCATGGCGTGGGTCGTCAGCGCGCCAATATAGACGCTGCCGGTGCGGCGCTCGATGCCCTTGAGCTGGGGAATGCGCCCGATATCTATGAGCACACCCGGGTCGGCCAGGCGAAGCTTGAGCGCTGGCAACAGGCTATGCCCGCCGGCCAGCAGCTTGGCGCCGGTATGGGTTTGGAGGAGCGACAGGGCCTCATCTACGGAGCTTGCGCGGTAATAGTCGAACTTGGGCGGGTACATGGTCAGCCTCCATTCTGCTGGGCATGGATGGCGCGCCAGATGCGCTCCGGCGTGAGCGGCATGTCCAGGTGGCGAATGCCGAAGGGCGCGAGTGCGTCCACCACGGCGTTGACGACGGCAGGCGTGGCGGCGATGGTGCCGGCCTCGCCGACGCCCTTGACGCCCAGCGGGTTCACCGGCGAGGGAGTCACCGTGCGGTCCAGCTCGAAGGAGGGGAGCATGTCGGCGCGCGGCACGGCGTAGTCCATCAGGGTGCCGCTGGTGAGCTGGCCGTTTTCATCATAGACTGCGGCCTCCCAAAGCGCCTGGCCGACGCCCTGGGCAATGCCGCCGTGGATCTGCCCGTCCACGATCATGGGGTTGATGACATTGCCGACATCGTCCACGGCAATGTAGCGCAGAATCTGAACCTGGCCCGTGGCTGGGTTCACCTCCACGATGCAGATGTGGGTGCCGAAGGGGAAGGTGCAGTTGGAGGGGTCGAAGTAGCTGGTATCGTCGAGGAACGGTTCCACGCCTTCGGGCAGGTCATAGGCCAAGGCTGCGGCGCCGGCGATCTCCTGGATGGTCTTGGCGCGGTCGGGCGACCCCTTCACATAGACCTTGCCGTCTTCGTAGACGACATCTTCCACCGCGGCCTCCAGCATATGGGCGCCGATCTTCTTGGCCTTCTCCTTGATGCGCTGGACGCTGTTGTACATGGCGATGCCGCCGACGGCGGCGCTGCGGCTGCCATAGCTGCCGTAGCCAAAGGGCGTGCCCAATGTATCGCCGAGCTGGACGGTGACATCCTCGACGGGGATGCCCAACCCGTCGGCGACAATCTGGGCCATGGTGGTCTCATGTCCCTGGCCGTGAGAGAGGGAGCCGGTGGTGGCGACGACCTTGCCGGTCAGATGGACGCGGATGTTGGCGCTTTCCCACAGACCAGCGCCCCAGCCCTCGCCGGGCAATCCGATCCAGGAGGAGGGCGCGACGCCGCACATCTCGATGTAGCTGGAGAGGCCGATGCCCAAATAGCGCCCCTGTGCGCGCGCCTCTTCCTGCTGTCTGCGGAAATCGGCATAGCCGGCCATCTCCAGCGCCCGGTTCAACGTCTGCTCATAGTTGCCGCTGTCGTAGGCCAGGCCGTTGAGCAGGTTATCAGCGGGCGTATAGGGGAAGTCTTCGGGCTGGATAAAGTTCTTGCGCCGGACTTCCGCCGGGTCCAAGCCGGTCTCCTTTGCCACCAGGTCCATGACACGCTCGACCACATAGGTCGCTTCGGGGCGACCTGCGCCGCGGTAGGCGTCTACCATGCCCGTGTTGGTGTAGACGCCCTGGACGCGTGCGGAGATGTGAGGAATCTTATACGCGCCGGAGAGCACGCGGCCATAGAGCGTGGTCGGGATGCCGGGGGCGATGGTCGAGAGGATGCCGCCCATATTGGCATAGGTGTGGACCTTGAGCGCCGTGATCCGGCCATCGCGCGTGGCGCCTGCCTCGACGTAGGTGATGTGGTCGCGACCGTGCGTCGTGGCGACATAGTTCTCGGCGCGGGTTTCCATCCACTTAACCGGGCGGCCGACCTTCTTGGCGACGGCAGGGATGAGACACCATTCAGGGTAGAGGAAAATCTTGGTGCCGAAGCCGCCGCCGACCTGGGGAGAAATGACGCGAATCTTTGTCTCCGGAATGCCGTAGACAAAGGCGGCAATGAGCAGGCGCATCACATGGGGCGCCTGCGAGGTCATCCAGATGGTATAGTCATCGGAGACGGGGTTGTATTGGCCGATGACGCCGCGCGGCTCCATGACGGTTGGCAGCAAGCGTTGGTTGACCAGGCGCTGTTGGATGACGACCTCGGCCTCGGCGAGCGCCCGGTTGGTTGCCTCTTCATCGCCGATTTGCCAGTCGAAGACGATGTTGTTGGCGGCGTTCTCGTGGATCTGAGGCGCGCCGGGTTTGGTGGCGGCTTCGGCGTCAATCACGGCGGGCAGCGGCTCGTAGTCTACCTCGATCAGGTCCAGCGCATCGGCGGCGGCGTAGCGGTTCTCAGCCACCACGACGGCGACGCCCGCGCCGGTAAAGGTCACCCGGTCAATCTCCAGCACGCGCGGCAGGTTGGCATAATTGGGGATGCGACCGGCGGCGGCTTGCCAGCAGAGCGGCAAGGGTGGGAGGTGCTCAAAGTCTTTGCCCGTAAAGACGGCGACGACGCCGGGCGCCTGCTCGGCCCGCTCGGTATTGATGCCGCGGATGCGGGCATGGGCGTGCGGGCTGCGGAGGATGGCCGCGTGGAGCATCCCCGGCAACTGGATGTCATTGAGATACTTGGCCTCGCCGGTGATGAGGCGAGGGTCTTCAACTCGCTTGATGGCTTTCCCGATGGCGTTGCTCATTGGCTACCTCCCGCAGGCGCCAGCTCGCGCTGGGCAAGGGCCGCTTGGGCGACTGCCTTGACAATGTTGTGGTAGCCGGTACAGCGGCAGATGTTGCCCTCGAGGCCGTGGCGAATCTCTTCCTCGGTGATATCAGGGCGGTTTTCGACCAGCTTGGCCGCCAGCATGATCATGCCCGGTGTGCAAAAGCCGCATTGCAGGCCGTGCTGCTCCCAAAAGGCCTGCTGCATAGGGTGGAGCGCGCCGTTCGCGGCCAACCCCTCGATGGTGGTGACGCTGGAGCCGTCGGCCTGAACGGCCAGCACCGTGCATGACTTGACCGCCAGCCCGTCCAGATGGACGGTGCAAGCGCCGCACTGGCTGGTATCACAGCCGATGTTGGTGCCGGTCAGTCCAAGGGTATCGCGCAAGAAATCAACCAACAGCATACGTGGCTCGACCTCACGGGTGTAGGTCTTGCCGTTGACCGTTAGGGTGATCGAATGCATAGGAAGTGACTCCTGTGTGGCTAGGAACGAGCAGCCTGGTGCAAACCCGGTCGGCATGGGGAGCGAGCCGGGCGCATAGGGAAGGACATGGCACGCGGAGCGCGTGGCGAAAGGCGTCAGGTCATAGGCGGGCCTCCTCTGAAACCGCTAGACTGATATGCATGGGCGCAGAAACAGGTCTTGACGGTGCGGGTGTAGCCAAGCGGCTGCGCGTGGCGCGGCGTTGCGCTACGCCAGGTTGAGTTCTACTCTTTAGTCGCGTTGTACAATCTTTAGTCGCGTTGTACAAGCCGAACCAAAATGACGAAGAGCAGCATGGTCAACGCGCCCAGCAGGAAGTAAGCGACGCGAGGCTGGTTTTCGGGCGCGATATAGTCCGAGGCCAGGTCGCGAGCCACATCCTTGGCGACTGCGACGGCCAGGCGCGCCATGGACGGTGGAGGCGGCGCGCCAGGCGCGGCCTCCGGCTGAGGAACAGAGGGCGCGGGGGCCGGCGTCGGTGCAGGGGGCGCAGCCGGTTCCTCGGCAGGAGGCGCCGCAGGGGCGGGGGGGGGCGCCGGCGCCAGGCGCGCCTGTAACTGCTCATCCAGCGCCTT
>DATLZJ010000271.1:0-4837 GCA_035574055.1 Caldilineaceae bacterium | reverse complement strand
GCCGTCCAGGTCCACCACCGAGACCGCGCCCACGGCGATGCCCACGGCATCGGGCGCGCGGCCTGCCGCCGCGGCGGCCTCGGCCAACACCTGCCGGTAGTAAGGCGCCAGGTCGGGGTTGGCGCTGCCGCCGATCTTGATCTCATCAATCTGGCCGGCGCAGGCGCGGATGCTCTGCACGCCCCAGCTTCCCAGCAAAAACGGCACGTCGGCGCGCAGAATCTTCCAGCGCAGCGTATCGCCGCCGGCCAGGGAAAAGACCTTGCCGGGCAGTGGCGCCGTTTCCTGGCGCAGCAGGTGGCGCACCACTGCGAACGCCTCGCGCAGCGCGGTGATCGTGTGCGCCGGCTGCAACCCAACAAAGTCCAGCCAGCCCCCGCGCGCCAGGCCCAGATAGGCGCGGCCCTGGGAGGCCTCGTCGAGCAAGGCGATATGGCCGGCGATGTTGATAGGATGGCAGGTGAAGGGGTTGACCGCCGCCGGGCCGATGCGGACGCGGCGGGTCGCCCTAGCGATCTCCAGCAGCGGCAGCCACGCCGGCTGGTAGAGCATATCGTTGTAGACGCTCACCCCGTTGAAGCCGTACCGTTCCGCCGTCGCGGCCAATGGCCCATAGGCGCTGATGGGCTTATCTGTCTGAAAGGCAATACTCACCGTTGAGTGAGGCACGTTCAGCGACCTTGCAAGGTGGGGCGGCTTACGATTCGGTGCCGCCATTATAGCGACGAACCCACCGGATCACAAGACTTACCAGGCCTATCTTGAAGAGCATATGCACCTCATCTTCAATAAGGCCGGTGGGTGTCGTCCGGTAGCTGTCCGATAGGACATCCTAAAATGGCTATTGACGTAGGCGCCCGTTGGTACTACAATCGGGCCAATGGCCCCCTTGCATTTGGAATAGTTCACGTCTTCTTTCCTTCCTTTTGATGTAGATTCCCCCTGCCATCATATTTGATTGCGGTCATCGTGTCATATAGCGCTGCTGTTTTATTTGCCACTGGGCTGTACCGGCGTCGGGCGTCATTGCAGGAGGCAATCTATGGGGCAGGCCAGGGCAGCCTCGGCTCGACTGCGCGATGTGTCTATTTGTCTCTCCAGTCTATCTTTGCGGTCATGGCAGCGCCGCGCGAGGATCACGCTGGGCGGCCTCGCCGCATCGCTCCTGTTCCTCATCTTGCCTTTTCCTGCCCACGCCCATCCACTCGGCAACTTCACCGTTAACCGCTATAGCCGTCTGACGCTGCAAGCCGACCGGGTTGCCCTCACCTATGTGGTGGACATGGCCGAGATTCCTGCCCACCAGGAACGCGCCCAGATGGACCTGAATGGCGATGGCGCCATCCAAGCGGCGGAAGAGGAGGCGTACCTGGCGGCGAAGCTGCCTGAATTGCAGCAGCAGTTGCACCTCACCGTGAACAGCCGCCCTCTCCAGTGGCAAGTGCTGGCCCAGGAGCTGACCTTTCCGCCGGGTCAGGCGGGTCTGCCAACCTTGCGGCTGCAAGCGCAGCTCACAGCGGCGCTGCCATCCGGTCTGGCCGAGGGCCAGGCGGAATACCAGGATGAGACCTATCGCCAACGCATTGGCTGGCAAGAGGTCGTCGTGCAGGCGACGGCAGGCGTGATGCTGCTGGACTCCACAGCACCCGCTGAAGACATCAGCCAGGAGTTGCGCACATATCCCACCGACCTGCTGCAAAGCCCGCTTGCTGTCAACCAGGCTACGTTCCACTTTAGAACGCTCGTCACAACAGCTATCACGATGGGGGATGCCCGCGGTCTGGTCCCCGCGAATGCTTCAGATACAACCACACGCCCGGCCAACGCGGGAAGAGCGACGGATCCCTTTGCCGAGCTTGTGCGGATTCCGAGCTTAGGGCCGGCGGCCATGCTGTTGGCGTCGCTGGCCGCCTTTTTTTGGGGGGCCGTCCATGCGCTCTCACCAGGCCACGGCAAGGCGGTAGTGGGTGCATATCTGGTGGGCGAGCGCGGCACAATCCCTCATGCGCTCTTGTTGGGCCTTACCACGACCATCACCCATACAGCGGGCGTCTTTGCGCTTGGCTTCGTTACCCTCTTTGCCGCTCAGTTCATCGCGCCGGAGAAGCTGTACCCTTGGCTCAGTGTGACCTCTGGTCTGCTGGTGGTGCTCATCGGGGTATCGCTGATCCGGGGTAGATTACGCGAATTGACTGGCACGCACGCACAGGTTCATGCCCACGCGGATCAACATGGTGATCATAGTCATGATTCCCCTCATGCTCACGACCATACCCATGCTCACAACCATGCTCATGCTTCTTCACACAGCCATCTGCTGCTGGGTGCAGATGGCTCACCGGTTAGCTGGCGTAGCCTGCTCGCGTTGGGCATCTCGGGTGGACTGGTACCCTGTCCATCCGCTCTAGTCGTGATGTTGGGCGCGATCAGTCTAGAGCGCATCGGGTTTGGCCTCATCTTGATTCTCACGTTTAGTCTAGGACTAGCCAGCGTATTGACCGCGCTCGGCATCACCTTGGTCTACGCCGGTAGACTTCTTCAGCACATTCCTGAGGGCGGGCGCTGGATTCGTCTGTTGCCGGTAGCCAGCGCGCTCTTTATCACCCTTCTGGGTGTAGGCATCACCCTGCAAGCCTTGACCCGGCTCGGTGCATTGGGTCCGGCCATCGGCTCGCTTCTCCAATCGTTCACTTTGCTGGCAGGCGGCTCATAGCAGGTACAACGAAAGCAGATACACAGAAAGGAGGTGGTGGCATTGAGCGTATAGCGACTTGGTCAGGTCCTTGCCAAGGAGATAGCAACTCAGACCATATGGCACGCCTAACTGCTGAATGTCCTCGGTCTGCGGGAAGCTCTTTATCAGAAGGAGAACAACTGCATGTCCCGCTCAAGCTTCGTCACGACGCTGACCTTACTGTTCACACTGCTTTTCGTAACCGCCGCTCCCGGCCCAACCGTCGTGCGGTCCGCCAGCCACCGTGAAGCTCCCCTGATCGCACTAGACGCCGAAGCCGACATTACCGATTTCTTCATGTTCCGCAGCTACGAAGCCGGTAATGAGGACAAGATCGTGTTCATCATGGATGTGATTCCCGGTGAAGAGCCAAGCTCTGGCCCGAATTACTGGTATTTTGATCCCAATGTCCTTTACGAGTTTTCGATCGACAACGACGGAGACGGCGAAGCCGAGGACATCAAGATTCAGTTCCGCTTCAGGAATGAGTTTCGAGGGGTCAACAAGGACCTGGGTCTGTTCCTTTCCTATGTTGCCTTGCCGCCGATTACGGCGCTGGATGGCGCCGGCTCCGAAGGATTGGGCTTGCGCCAGAAATACAGCGTCGCCCTAGTGCGCGACGGCAACCGGACGAAATTGGCGGACGATCTCATCGCCGTCCCCTCAAACGTGGGGCCGCGCACGATGCCCGACTATGAGGCGCTGGCGGCGCAGGGGATTTACGACCTTGGCGATGGGGTCCGCGTCTTTGCAGGCCAGCGCGATGATCCTTTCTATATTGACCTGGGCGCCATCTTCGACACCCTCAATCTGCGGTCGCCTGGGGTAGACATGCTCTCGGGCTTCAATGTCCACACCATTGCCATTGAGGTGCCTGCTACCTGGATCACCGCCGATGGCCTGGGGCCGGATGAGACGGCGCACCCGCTCATCGGGGCGTATGCCAGCACTAGCCGGCGTCGCGTCACCGTGCTGCGCCCTCGTCCATCCCACAGCAAGGGCGCCTCGATTGCTGAGGAATCCCTGGAGTCAGAGGGCGTTGATGTTGGCTCTCTCGAAGCCGAAAGCCTTGACTACGGGCGTCTTGATTATGAAGGCCTGGCGAATGGCAATGTAGACAACCCGGCTAACGGCCAACAGGGCGCAACCTATGAGCACTATCTCCCGCTGCTGGCCGGCCCAGACAAGCAGGCCGCAACAGAGCAGAGCCGTGTAGCTCAGGCCAGTGCTCCCGAAGCGACCGCCGCCGATGCAGGGCCGCGCAAGCTGATCTCGACGCAGGGTGACTTTATTCAGGTGCAGCGTCTGGCGAACCCGTTGGTCAACGAGGCCATCATCGGCACGGTGGACAAAGATCGCTGGAACGCCTTGGACCCCAATCAGGAAAGCCGCTTCCTGGATTATTACCTGAACCCGCGTCTGGCCTTGGCGCTTCAGGTGGTCTTTGGTGTACCGGCTGCCACCACCAACCGTACCGACCTGGTCGATCTGTTGCTGAAATACAGCCCCGACGACGACGAGTTGTCTGAGCTGCTGCGACTGAATATCAGCGTGCAGCCAACGTCGTTGGACCAGCAACAGCGCCTCACCGTACTGGCAGGTGATAACGCAGGTTGGCCCAATGGTCGTCGCCCGATAGATGATGTCACAGATGTCGCCATCCAGGTCGTCGGCGGACCCAACTTTGCTGGGGCTGGGGATGGGGTGGATGCCAATGATCTTCCGCTTCCCGCCAGCTTCCCCTTCCTGTCCACCCCGTGGGATGGCCGCAATCGCGTGCATGAGAATCCGTAATCGGACGAATGGGCCGATGTTAGCCTGGGGGGTGCCAGTCTGACTGGCGCCCCCCAGACCGGTTGCCCTTCCGGTGCTGAGACATGTCCTAAGGTCGCGTTGGCTAAGACGGTATTTGCTACGGTGTTTTTTACGGTGAAGCGGCCAGATGTATCCACCAGTGGCAAGCGCGATGGCCCAAACCAAAGCCCTGAACCGCCTCCACCTGCTGATTGTGCTGGTCGTAGGCTTGCTCGTCCTTGTGGTCGGCTGGATGCGGCTGCGCTGGATGCCGCCGGCATCCAGCGCGACGAGCATCCTCTTAGGCTC
>DATLZJ010000270.1:0-3784 GCA_035574055.1 Caldilineaceae bacterium | reverse complement strand
CGTGACGACGCCCGCGCCATACTTGGTATGGGCAACGCGCTGCCCCTCGGCCAAGTGGAGGGCCTGCTGCACGGCTGTGCGCGTCGGCGTGGGCAAGGGCAGCGGAGCCAGGGAGCTTGCCAGGCCGATCTCCCGGTCGCGCCAGCTATCAGCGAGATTGGCGAGCATCTGTTCCGGCTGCCGCGCCACGAGCCGGCGCAGCTCTTCAGCTTTGGCGCGAGCGGCGCCAAGCCGGGGCTGCCAGACGCTCTTTTCGGCCACAGGCCGGTCGCTTTGGGCCAGCACCCGCCCGGCGCGCGACAAGAGGCGGATCAGCGTGTCCAGTTGCTTAACAGCATCCTCAAGCGGGTCAACTAGAAAAAGCTGTACACCGTTGGCCTGGCATAGCTCGGCGCGCGTCTGGTCGCGCTGCTCCTCCTCCAACAATTCCCAATCGCTCTGGCGGCCCTGGCCTTTCGCCTTTAGACCCACAAAGCGGACCGCGATCCCGGCCTCGGGGTAGTAGCTATCCAGCTTGAGACGACGCCGGGTAGCAGGATTGACCAGCCAGGGAGGGCTGACGTTCTCTTGTTGGGTAAAATCGGCAAAGACACGCGCAAGCATCTCGCGCCAGGCATTGAGAGCGACAAATAGGCTGTCCATAGCTCCTAATGTAGCACATGCGTTCAGGACGCGCAACCTGGCGAGCGCCCCATCTACATGTGCGGGAACGTGCGGTAGACAGATGCCATCTCGATCCGGATGGGCTATAATCACTGTCTATGGCATCACAACAAACCGGGCCGATCCCTGCCGCTTCGCTGGCGGCGACCGATGGCCGCCGCATGGCCGCCGCCACCGCCATCGTCATGACCTTTTTCGTGCTTAGCCGGGCGATGGGGCTGCTGCGCGAGATCATCATCAGCGACCAGTTCGGCACCAGCGCCGACTTGGATGCCTACCTGGCTGCCTTTCGGGTGCCCGATCTGCTCTTTCAACTGGTGGCCGGCGGCGCGCTGGGCAGCGCCTTTATTCCCGTCTTCTCCGGCTACTGGGTACGCGGCGACGAGGGCGGCGCGTGGCTGCTCTTCAGCCGGGTGCTCAACTTGGTGACGCTGGCGCTGGTAGCGCTGGCGGCCCTGGCCGCGCTCTTTGCGCTGCCCCTGGTGCGCTGGGTCATCGCTCCCGGCTTTACGCCGGCCCAACAGGCGTTGACGGCCAATTTGATGCGCTGGATGTTGATCGGCACGGTAGTCTTTGGGGCCAGCGGGCTGATCATGGCTGCGCTCAATGCCTTGCAACACTTCTTGTTGCCCGCCGCGGCGCCGCTCCTCTACAACTTGGGCATCATCGCCGGCGCGCTGGTCCTGGCCCCCTGGATGGGCGTCTACGGCCTGGCGACCGGCGCCGTCATCGGCGCGGCGGGCCACTTGCTGGTACAGCTACCGGGGTTGGTGCGGCAGCGGGCGCGCTACAGGTTTAGCGCACGCCTACAGGACCGCGGCGTGCGCCAGGTAATGGGGCTGATGGGGCCGCGCATCTTGGGGCTGCTCTTTGTGCAGCTCCACTTTCTGGTCAATACCAATCTCGCCAGCGGGCTAGAGAGCGGCAGCGTAGCCGCGCTCAACTACGCCTGGCTGCTGATGTTGCTGCCCCTGGGCGTCTTTGCCCAGGCCATCGGCACGGTCGTCTTTCCCACCTTTTCCGCCCAAGTCGCCGCGGGCCAGGAGCCGGCCATGCGCGCGACCTTCGGCCAGGTGTTGCGCACCGTCTTTTTCTTGACCCTGCCCGCGGCGGTTGGGCTGTGGGTGTTGGGGTTGCCGGTGGTCCAGGTGCTGCTTGAGCATGGCGCATTCGGCGCGGAGAGCACGGCGCTGGTGGTGGCTGCGTTGCGCGCCTATGCGCTGGGCCTGGTCGCCCATGCCGCCGTCGAGATCGGCGTGCGCGCCTTTTATGCACTGCACAATACCTGGACGCCGGTGCTGGTGGGGGTCGGGGCGATGGCGCTCAACATTCTCCTGAGCGTGCTGTGGGTCGGGCGGCTAGGGCTATCGGGCCTGGCGCTGGCAAACAGCGCGGCCACAACCCTGGAGATGGTCTGCCTGCTCTGGCTGGTCGGGCGGCGGCTAGGCGGCTTGGCCCTGGCCGAGCTGGCTGCTACCCTGGCGCGCAGCGTATTGGCCGCCGCGCTGATGGCCGGCGCGCTCCGGCTTTGGGTAGCGTGGAGCTACAGCCGGCCCTGGTCCCACGACCTGAATGCCTGGGTCGCGGCGGTGGGCGGGATCGCCTTGGCCGTTGCCGTCTATCTGGCTGCGAGCCTGCTGTTAGGCAGCCCGGAGCTGGCGCCCTTCTGGCGTATACTCCAGCGCAAGGCCGGCGCAGCGAGCCGCTAACAGAACACTAACCCCATTCTAATCTGAGATATGCGCAACTCATGGTACATTGTTGCGTAAGGTCTCTATAGAACAGTCTTTTATAGAAACTGGAGAGAAACAGGTAAAACGCTGGCTAATGTGACCTATCTGACAGGATGGACGAGGTCTAGCGGATACGATTGCACCGGCTAGGAACTGCCTGAGTTCTGCTTTGGTTGATATTCCTTTAGATTGAGTTGATTGTTGATTAAGTTGTGATTGTTGATTGTGTTGGTTGAAATCTGTTTTGACCAGTAACTGTTGACCAAAGATAACTGTTGACCAAAGGAGTGGCGCGGTGTTCTTCTTTGATCCTCTTTACTTTATCTTTGCCCTGCCGGCGCTCTTGCTGGGCCTATGGGCTCAATTCCGTGTGCGCTCGGCCTTTGCCCAATATTCACGCGTGCGCGCCATGTCCGGCATGACCGGCGCCCAGGCGGCGCGGCGCATCCTTGACGCCAATGGTTTGCATCATGTAGACATCGAGCGGGTCCAGGGGATGCTGTCGGACCACTACGACCCGCGCACCAAGACCTTGCGCCTTAGCCCTGATGTCTACGGCACCCCTTCGCTGGCCGCGGTGGGTGTGGCTGCCCATGAAGCAGGCCATGCGCTTCAGGACAAGACCAACTATGCGCCGCTGCAACTGCGTACCGCCATGGTGCCCACCGTTCAGATTGGGAGCTGGCTGGGGCCGATCATCTTTATTGTCGGCTTGTTCATGTCCGGGGCTGTCGGCACCAGCATCGCCTGGTTCGGGCTGATCATCTTCGGCGCGACTGCGCTCTTTGCGCTGGTGACGCTGCCGGTCGAGTTCGACGCCAGCAAGCGCGCCAAGCAGCTTCTTGTCTCGACCGGCGTGCTCGCCCCGCAGGAGGTTCGGGGCGTGGATAGCGTGCTGGATGCCGCCGCGTTGACCTATGTGGCCGCCGCCTTGCAGGCGATCATGACACTGCTCTATTATGCGTCCTTCCTGGTGGGGCGGCGTGAGTAGCCTAGCCCTGCCCGGATAGTACGGGGGTAAGGGCTTGGGAGGAGTTTTTATGTACACAGGTTCACCCATTTTTGTGCGTGTGCGCAACAGCCGCTGGATACAGCCTGTCGCCGGCGCCTCCTGGCTCTTGATGGCGCCGGGCCTCATGCTGATCGGGCTGGCGCTGGCTATCCTGATCTGGCCGGAGCTATTGGCCTATTTGGTCGCCGGCGCCATCCTGCTGGCCGGCATTGCCTTGACCGGCTGGGGCTGGGGGTTGCACCAGGCCGCCCGCCGGGCCAGCCGCAACGGTACAGTGACCTACTGGCCTGAATAGCATTTGATCCCGTCGCTGATGCGGCCAACTGCCTGACAAGCCGCTTGTAAAGCGCCCGCCTGTAGCCATGCTACAGGCGGG
>DATLZJ010000269.1:0-4144 GCA_035574055.1 Caldilineaceae bacterium | reverse complement strand
AAAACGGCCCCGGTCATGGTTACCTACAAACGAGGGCAGCATATAGACGCTGGAGTCTTCGTCGGTGAAGTAGTCGTCATTCTCGAAGAGCGATTGCAGGATCGTGGCCGGGGCGCGGGTGGAGACATAGCTACGGATATGCTCCTGCAAGCGGAAGTCCAGCACGGCGGGCATATCACTGTCGGTGGTGTAATAGCTCAACAGCCGTTCATTGCCGGAGAAGACCTCGCCAAAGATGAAGAAGCTCTCCCGCCCCTGGTCGCGGGCGTACTGGAGAATCGCCGGGGTAAATTCGCGCCAGAATTCTGCATTGACATGCTTCACCGTATCAATGCGGAAGCCGTCAATCTCGTAGTTGGCGATCCACCCCTTGTGAATGTCAATCAGCCCCTGGACAACTTGCGGGTGTTCGGTGAAGAGGTCGTCCAGCCCAAAGAAGTCGCCATAGAGCGAGCTTTCCCCCACAAAAAGCGAGTTGCCCCGGTTGTGATAGAGGGTGGGGTCGTTGAGCCATGCCGGAACCTTACTCGTCTCTTCGCCATCGGGAATGACGGGGGTGTAGGGGAAGCTGATCGCCGGGTCCAGCGGGGGAAAGGCATCCCTGCCGGCCAGCTCGCGGTCGTCGAAGACCGTGCCGCTGGCATCGCGGTAGGGGAACCGTGCCTTAGAGATGTAATCATACCGGCCTTCGGCATATTGGATCACGTCTGCGGTGTGGTTGAGGATGATGTCAAAGAAGACCTTGATGCCGCGGGAGTGGGCCTCCTCGATCAGCGCATCCAGCTCGTCATTGGCGCCAAAGTGAGGGTCAAGCTGGGTGAAGTCGGTGACCCAATAGCCGTGATAGCCGGCGGAGATATCGGCGCCAGAGCCTTGCACCGGTTTGTTCTTGAAGACCGGCGTCATCCAGATCGCGGTGACGCCCATCTGCTCCAGATAGTCCAGCTTCTCCATCAACCCGGCCAGGTCGCCGCCGTGATAGAAGCCCTTGTCGGTGGGGTCAAAGCCGGTGGCAAGGCGGTCGCCGCTCAGGCCGCCTTCATCGTTCACGTCTGAGCCGTCGGCGAAGCGGTCCGGCATGACAAAGTAAAGGACATCGTTTTGGATCGGGTGGCGGGCCGGCGGTTGGGCAATGGCCGCCAGGTCTAGCGCCGCCAGCGCGTCCTCGGTAACCGGAGTAGCCGGCGGGAAGGGTGCAGGGATCACGGTTGTTGAGCAGCCGGCCAGGGAAAGCCAGACGAGGAAGATGAAGCCCAGGAACATAACCCATCGCCGAAGCGTGCGCATAGAACCCTCCAGATTGTCCAAACCCACAGTTGCGACTCGTGAGCGGGCGCAGCGAGCAGGCGATGATTGAGGCCGGCGGACGGGGCGAGGAATCGGAAAGAAGCCAAAACGTCCGGCCAAACAGAGCAATGGAGCATCTCTGCGCGTTATTGACGGGGCTACAACAGTACTGAAGATCGCTTGCCGTGTCAAGGCTGCAGGGGTTAGAGCCAGCCCTCGCCAGACCCCCTTGCAGGCAGACAATCCTCGCCACCTGACCAGGTGCTAACCTGTCCAGTTACATGATCTATTTCCCAGAGCCGTCAGCAAGACTAAGGGTAGGGCGGAACACCTGCCGCTGAACCATGACTGATAGGCAGCACATTCTTGCGCGCCGCCGAGGGCCGGGAATAGTAATTCGTCATGCCGCATGGTAAAATGGCAATTTGTACACTAAGATAGTGTGCTACACTAAGCTGCACGCCGTGCGCACCTTGCGCCGGTGGCCGGCTTCTTGCCGATAGACCCTGTGGCTGCCGGCAGCGTCGCCGGATGGCTCTGGATTTATATACCGCCTACCATTCAAAACCTTAAAGGAGAATCGAATGGCTACTCGAATCGCAGTTAATGGCTTTGGCCGTATCGGTCGTCAAGTCACCAAGGCCCTGCTGGAAAAATACCGCGGCCAGTTTGACCTCGTCGCCGTCAACGACCTCAGCGATGTAGAAACCAACGCCCACCTCTTCAAATACGACAGCAACTACGGCATTTACCCGGGCGCCGTCGAGGTTGATGGTGGGGATATTGTCATTGACGGCGACCGCGTCAAGGTCTGCGCCGAAAAGGACCCCAGCAAGCTGCCCTGGGGCGATATGGGGGTGGATATCGTGGTGGAGAGCACCGGCGTCTTCACCGACCGCGAAAAGGCTGCACTGCACCTGAGCGCCGGCGCCAAAAAGGTCATCATCTCCGCCCCGGCTAAGGGCGAGGATATCACCATCTGCATGGGCGTCAACCAGGAGAAATATGACCCCAGCAAGCACCACGTCATCAGCAACGCAAGCTGCACCACCAACTGCCTTGCCCCCGCCGCCAAGGTCGTCAACGACAGCTTTGGCATTGAGCAAGGCGTCATGACCACCGTCCATGCCTACACCAACGACCAGCGCATCCTGGACCTGGTCCATAAAGACCTGCGCCGGGCGCGCGCCGCAGCCCTCAGCATCATCCCGACGACCAGCGGCGCGGCCAAGGCCCTCGCCCTGGTGATCCCGGAGTTGAAGGGCAAGTTCGACGGCTTCGCCATGCGCGTCCCCACCTCGACCGTCAGCGTAATTGACTTCGTCGCCAAGGTTCGCAACCCCGTCAGCACCGAGGAGCTACTGGCCGCCTTTGACGCCGCCGCCGCCGGCCCCATGCAGGGGGTGCTGGCCGTGAGCCGCGAGCCGCTGGTGAGCATTGACTACAAGGGCAATGCCTTCAGTTGCACCATTGACGCCGAGTTCACCAGGGTCTACGGCGACTTGGTCAAGGTAGTAGGCTGGTACGACAACGAATGGGCGTACAGTGTGCGCGTTACCGACCTGGCGAAGTACATCGCGGACAAGGGTCTGTAGCCAACGCCGCAGACGCCCCGACCGCGCAACCGCCTCACGGGCAATGGCACACTGAGTCTATCAACCGGTTCTGTCCATTAGCGCCTGTTGAGTCAACGCCCTTGAAGAACGTGAAACGTGTGACGCCGCTGTCTCAGGCGCGCCATGTTTCACGTTCTTTCACAAACCGGCCCGTCCGCCGGCGCGGCGGGCAGATTGAGGAAAGCCCCTATGCGCAAAAAGACCCTTCGCGATGTGGACTGGCGAGGCAAAAAAGCCCTCGTCCGCGTCGATTTCAACGTACCCCTGGATGACGCCGGGCACATCACCGACGATGCCCGCATCCGCGCGGCGCTGCCCACCATCAACTTTCTGCTGGAGCAGGGCGCAGCGGTCATCCTCATGAGCCATCTGGGGCGGCCCAAAGGCGGCCCCGACCCCAAGTACAGCATGAAGGTCACTGCCGACCATCTGGCGACGCTGATCCGCGCGCCAGTGCGCTTTGTGGCCGCGCTGACCGGCCCCGAGGCTGAGGCGGCAGCCCAGGCGCTGCGCCCCGGCGAGGTGCTGGTGTTGGAAAATACCCGCTTCGACCCGCGCGAGACCAAGAATGACCGCAGCCTCTCTCAGGAGCTGGCGCGCCTGGGCGACGTGTATGTCAACGACGCCTTTGGCAGCGCCCACCGCGCCCATGCCAGCACCACCGGCGTGGCCGAGTTCCTGCCCGCTGTGGCCGGCTTCCTGATGGAAAAGGAGCTGCAATACCTGGGCGCGGCGCTGGAGAACCCGCAACGCCCCTTTGTCGCCATCCTGGGCGGCGCCAAGGTCAGCGACAAAATCGGCGTCATCGAGGCGCTGTTGGCCAAGGTGGATAACATCCTGATCGGCGGTGGCATGGCGAATACCTTTCTAGCCGCCGAAGGCTATGCGATGGGCAAAAGCCTGGTGGAGACCGAAGCGTTGCCCATCGCCCAACGGTTGATGGAAAAGGGCGCCGACATCATCCATCTGCCGGTGGACCTGCGCGTCGCGTCCGAGTTCGCTCCCGACGCCGAAAACAAGATCGTGAGCGTGCAGGATGTGCCGCCCGACTGGATGGCGCTGGATATCGGCCCGGCGACCATCGCCCACTTCGCCAACCGCCTGGCCGGCGCCAAGACGGTGGTCTGGAATGGCCCGATGGGCGTCTTTGAGTTCCCGGTCTTTGCCCAAGGCACGGTCGCCATCGCCGAGATGCTCGCCGGCTTGCGCAACGCCACCACCATCATCGGCGGCGGCGACAG
>DATLZJ010000268.1:0-7995 GCA_035574055.1 Caldilineaceae bacterium | reverse complement strand
GGCGGCGGAGGCGGTGGCCGTCATCCAGCGCAGCCTGAGCTATGTCTCTGACACCACGGACTTCTGGCGCAGGCCCGCCACCCATTATCCCAGCCATGCCGAGCGGTTTAGCGGCGACCCTGGTTACTTCGGCCATATTATGCCCGCCGCCGAGCAGATGATGGCCGAGATGGGGTCGCGACCAGAGGATTACGACTATGTGGTCTTCCACCAACCCAACCGCAAGTTTCCCATGCGCGCCATGGCAGAACTGGGCTTCAAGGCGGAGCAGTGGGAGGCGGGGCTGCTGGTCAACGAGATCGGCAACACCTACGCCGGGTCGGCCATGATCGGGCTGGCTGCGGTGCTGGATGTCGCCAAGCCGGACCAGCGTATCTTGATGGTGAGCTACGGCAGCGGCGCGGGAGCCGATGCCTTTGACCTGCTGATCACGCCGCGGCTGGTCGAGGTGCAGGCGGCCGCGCCCACGGTGCGCGACTACATCCGGCGCCGCGAGTTGATTGACTATGGCCTCTACGTGCGGATGCGCCGCAAGCTGGCGACCCACTAGCCCGCGGGCGGGGGGATGCTCATCGGAGATTACGACCAGCGCCTGACTACCGTAGGTGCGCTATCCTAGCGCACGTTCTTTTCTGACACGCCGTGCGGCAGGATGCCGCACCTACGGAACGCAGCCGTGCGGCAAGGATGCCGCACCTACGCAACAGGGATGCCCTACGGGGCGGGTTTCTCAAAAGCGTCCAGCAGCTCATGGAGCGCGGCTACGACCTGCTCCACACAGGCGGCGCTGAAGCGGTCCAGCTCGCGGGCCATGGCCTCTGGGGCGGTGTGGCGCAGCCTCGCGGCCCGTTGGAGGACGGCGGGCAGGGCGGCCTCGAACTCGCACTCCAGCGCATCGAAGCGGGCGCGCACCAAGGCATTGCGCTTGGGATAGTAGCCGGGGCGGCTGCCGGTCACTGCGCCCTTGGTGCAGTCCAGCAATTCGCGAAAGAGCCACCAGTAGGAGTCCGGCGAATAGGTATCCTGCGGCACGGTCTGAGGCGCGGCGACCTGCTTGCCGAAGCTTCCGGCGGCAGAGACAATCGGCGGCAGCGCGCTGCCATGCACGAAAAAGGGGACATAGCAGCCATTGCAGGGCGGGCCGGGCGTCCACCAGAAGATGGGCAGCTCATCCTGCGTGCGGGGCAGCACGGCGATGCAGGAGCTGGCGGTGTTGCCCCAGGTGAAGCCGGCGGGTGAGTTGTGCATACAGATGGTGAGAAAGTCGGGGTCGGCGGCGTCGAAGAAAGGGCCGCCCAGGAAGGTGTCCTCGTAGTGGTCGCGGGCGATGCGCTTCATCCAGGCGGGCGTGATCGCGCCGCCCTCGGCCAGGAGCTGCCGGCTGCGCATGGCCCGGATGTGGGAGCGATGGCGCGGCCTGCTGTCGTCAATGTAGGCGCGGGCAAAGTCAAAGCTGTCCTCACACTCTGCCGGCCACCAACCCATCTCAATCGCATAGTCCACCAGGTCGGCGCTGCCTCGGTCCCATTGGCCGCGCACCGAGGGCTGGTTGGAGATTGAGGTCGCGCCTGCATCAAAGCGACGGGCAACCCACCGGGTTCCGGCTGTCTCCAGCACCCAGGCTTCTTTGGGGTCGGCGATGATAAATGAGCCGTCGTAGCCGCCTTCCGCGTGGGATTTGGTGGGCACGCCGGAAACGAACTGGCCGTAGTTCTCGACCAACGCGGCCATGACCTCCACCGCTTCGGCGGCGCTACGGGCGCGCTCCAGGCCCAGACGGATGAGGTCCATCCCAAGCAGCCCCAGGCGCAGCGCCGGATCGCGGGAAAAGGCAGCCGCCGACCGCGCAAAGGGCTTGGTAAAGATGGCCTCGTTGCCGATGACCACACTATGCTCGTTGATCCCTTCCTCGTAGCCCCAACACCAGTAGGGGCTGGCCCCTACCGTGGCGTAGGTCTCAGCAGCTTGGGGAATCTCGATATGCTCCAGGCGCAGCAGACTGCCGGCAGGCCAGCGACGGCGCGGGTAATAGACCAGCGGCTGGCTATCGAAGATGGGCCGGTCGCTGTTCTTGCCGAAGATCACATGCCCATCGCGCGTTGCGTTCGCCAGCGCCACCCAGGTATCACACATGGCTTCCTCCTGTTATCCGCCCTTACCCACACATTTCCCATACATATCCCACGGCTATCCCACATGTATCCCACACCGTTTCCCCATGTTTTCCCACACAATTCCAACAGGTATCCCACAAACGGGGCAGCAAAGGCGTTGTCGCGTGAGACACAGGGTTAGCTGTAGGCCATGATTTCCAGTGTACGCACCAGGGCCATGCGCCAACGCCCCTCGTCGTCAATCGGCAGGTAAATGGCGCGGCGGGCCACACGGGGCATCTCATCCTCCGGGTACTGGACGCCCGGTAGCTGGCCGAAGGCCTGGCGGAGCCGTCGCTCCAGGGCGGCCCGGTTGATGTTCTCCAGCAGATCACTGCGGATCACGAGTTGGTCCAGCTCGCGGCCAATGGTCTGCACATTGGCGCGTAGGGCCAAAATCTTCACGCGGATTTGGTAAAAGAGATTTTCCACTTCCTCCGGCACCGTACCGGTCTCTTCGTCGGCGCCGAAGCGGTCTACCATCTCCTTGCGCATCTCGTCAATGCTCTCCAGGTGAGTCATGCCGGCGATGCGCCGGTACATCTGGAGGCGCAGGCTCTCCTCCTCGATATAGGTCTGGGGAATCTGGGCGTCCAGCGGCAGGTCCAACTGAACCGGCGGGGCCAGCGGGTCATTGAGGTCGAAAGGCGCTTCCAGGTCCAAAAGCTCAGGCGTCTCACCGGCGGCGGGCGGGGCGGCCTGTTCAGGGGCTTCGCCGCCCACTTGCTCGCCAGCGGCTTCGCCTGCCTCGGCGTCACGGCGGGCGACCTGGACGCTCATCGTCTGCTGGATGGCCTGGTCGAAGCGGGTCTTTTTGCGCCTGGCCTCGTTGATGGCTTGCGCCAAGAGGCGGGTGTAGAGGTCGAAGCCTACGCTGTCAATATGGCCGTGCTGGCGAGCGCCCAAGAGATCGCCCGCGCCGCGGATCTCCAGGTCGCGCATGGCGATGCGGAACCCCGCGCCCAACTCCTCGCTGCTCTCCATGATGGCCGAGAGGCGGCGGCGGGCGTCAAAGCTCAGGCTGGTGTGCTTGTCGTAGAGCAGATAGCAGTGGCCGCGCTGTGCGCCCCGGCCCACCCGGCCGCGCAGCTGGTAGAGCTGGGCCAGGCCAAAGTGATCGGCGCGGTTGATGATGATGGTGTTGGCGTTGGGAATGTCCAGCCCATTTTCGATGATGGTGGTCGCGACCAAAATATCATATTCGCCCTGGGCAAAGCGGAACATGACATCCTCAAGCTGGCGCTCCTGCATCTGGCCGTGGCCGACGGCGACGCTGGCCTCCGGCACCAGATGGCGGATGCGGTCGGCCAGGTGCTGGATGCCGCGGACTTTGTCGTGGACGACGTAGACCTGGCCGTTGCGGGCCAGCTCCCGCTGGATGGCCTGGCGCACCAGCACATCGTCGTACTCGGCCAGCACCGTGTGGATGGGCAGGCGCTCCTTGGGCGGCGTATTGATGGTGCTCATGTCGCGGATGCCGCTCAGGCTCATGTGCAGCGTGCGCGGGATGGGCGTCGCGCTCAAGGTCAACACGTCAATCTGGGTGCGCAACTGCTTGAGCCGCTCCTTCTGCGCCACGCCGAAACGCTGCTCCTCGTCAATGATGAGCAACCCCAAGTCCTTGAACTCCAGGTCTTCACTGAGCAGCCGGTGGGTGCCCACCACCAGGTCAATGCTGCCGTTGCGCAGACCGGCCAGGATCGCCTCCTGTTGGGCCGGGGTGCGGAAGCGGCTCAACATCTCAACCCGCACCGGAAAGCGGGCCAGCCGCTCGCTGAGGGTGCGGAAGTGCTGCTGGGCCAGGACCGTGGTGGGGACCAGCATGGCGACCTGTTTGCCGTCCATGATCGCCTTGAAGGCGGCGCGCACCGCTACCTCGGTCTTGCCGTAGCCGACATCGCCGGCGATCAGCCGGTCCATGGGCTTGTCGGATTCCATGTCCTGGCGGACGGCTTCAATGGCGTGAAGCTGGTCGTCAGTCTCCTCATAGGGGAAGCTGGCCGCCAATTCCTCCTGCCAGGGGCCGTCGGGGCTGTAGGCATGGCCGCGGGCCAGCTCGCGGGCAGCATAAAGCTGGAGCAGGTCTTCGGCGATGTCGGCCACGGCCCGCTTGGCCCGCTCTTTGACCGTCTGCCAATCGGCGGTGCCCAACCGGTTGACGGCGGGCGTCTTCTCGCCGACGCCGACATAGCGGCTCAGGCGGTCGGCCTGGTGGACGGGTACATAGAGCTTATCGTTGCGGGCATAGCTCACCTGGAGATACTCGCGCGTCACGCCGCCGATCTCCAGGCGCACCAGCCCATCATAGAGGCCCACGCCGTGCTCCAGGTGCACCACGTAATCGCCCGGTTTGACATCGGCAAAGAAGATCTCCGGCGCGACCCGGCTGTGGGGGGTAGGCCGGCGGCGAGCCTGGGGCTTGCTCCAGCCAAACAGCTCGGTGTCGGTCAGCAGATGAACATCGAAGCCGCCGCCCTGGGCGTTGTTGGCGGGGGTGGATGGGGCTGGGGAGACGCCGCGCAGGACAAAGCCCTCGTTGGCGACCCCCTGAATCAGCGCCACCTCTCTGGGCCGCGGCGCCTGGAGCAGGTCGCTTTGCACATGGGCGGGGATCTCATGCTCCTGCAACAGCGCCTGGAGGCGCGCCGCCTGCCGTGTGACCAGCACTGTGGCGTGGCCTGCCGCGCGCTGCTTTTCCACATCGGCGGCGATCTGCTTGGTCTTGCCGCCGTAGCGCGGGCCCGGCAGGAAACAGCGGGCGAGGGGCGTATTCGCTTCGGCGGCTTTGCCGTCGAGGTCGCCGTAGCCCAGGATGAGCGGGGAAAGCTGGCGCAGGCGGGCGCGCAGTTCTTCGCTGCTGAAAAAGTTGGCGGCGAAGTTGCGGGGCAACTCGCCGCTGCGCTGTAGCTCCTCGCGCAGGCCGGCGGCTTGCTGCTCCAGCTCCTCCAGCGTTGCGAAGAAGTCAATTGCATCGTCCAGCACCAGGAGGCCGTCGCCGGGCAGATAGTCCAGCAAGCTCGCCGGCTGGTCATAGACGTAGGGCAGATACCACTCGATGCCGTGGAAGCTCTGGCCCTGGCTGAGATGCTCGACCTCCAGCCGCAGCTCTTCGCGCACGGCCAAGAGCAGGTTGGGGTCTTGGAGGGGAGAACCGGTGGGGGAGGGGTCCAGGTTGTCCAGCGCAAGCAGCCGCTCGCCGCTGAGTCCCAGGCGTGTGAGCGCCGCAGGACCGTACTTGGTCAACACTTCGCTGCCTGGGCCGATCTCGACCGACTGTACCTGGCGGATCGTGCGCTGGGTGGCCGGGTCGAAGAGGCGCAGGCTTTCCACCTCGTCGCCAAAGAGGTCAATGCGCACCGGTTGGGGCAGGTTGGGCGGCCAGATGTCCACAATACCGCCGCGGCGGGCAAAGACGCCCGGCTCCTCGACCACATCCGCTGGGTTGTAGCCGGTCTGCACCCAGCGCTCCGCCATCTGCTCCAGCCGCACGATCTCGCCGACCTTGACCGGGCGCAGGGCCAGGCGCAGCTCGCGCGCAGGGAGGGTCTTCTGCATGAGCGCGCGGGCGCTGGCGACGACCAGGGGGGCGGGGCCTTCACGGCGGCTTTGCAGCGCGGCCAGCGCCGTGAGCCGCTGCTGGCGGGTGGCGCTGCTCCAGTGAATGCGCTCGTAGGGCAGCGCGTCCGGCTCGGCAAAGTGGAGCAGGGGCGGCCCACCGGCAGCAGGGGATGGCAGCCACTGCTCCAGTTGGGTGATGACCTGTTGGGCCAGCTCGCTGCGAGAGATGAGCAGGACGAGGGCGCGGCCCTGCGCCTGCTTCAGCCCGGCAGTGACATAGGGCCGCGCCGCCTGGAGCAGCGACAAGGGCGCGCGGCCGCCTTCCTCCAGCAGGCGGCGAAAGGGCGGCAGGTCATGCAATAGCGTCAGGAGTCCGGATAGGTTCATGATTATCCATTATACTGGTTCATCGCGGCCTCGATGCCCTCAAAGACCCAGCACTCCAGGGCATCGCAGACCTTCTCGCGCAGCACAGCGAAGACCTCCTCCTCGGCTGGAGTAAAGTCCTGCAAGACATAGGCGGCAGGGTCCATCTGGCCGGGCGGCCGGCCAATGCCGACGCGCGCACGGTGGAACTCCTGGCTGCCCAGGTGTTGGATGATGGACTGGACGCCTTTTTGGCCGCCGGAGCTGCCGTTGCGGCGCAGGCGCAGTTTGCCCGATTCCAGGTCCAGGTCGTCGTGAATGACGATCAGGTCCTCCGGCTCAATCTGGTAGAAGCGCAGGAGTGGGCCGACCGCCTGGCCGCTCGCGTTCATATAGGTCAGCGGCTTGGCGAGGATGACCTTGCACCGCCGGTCGCGATGGGTCAGCCAGCCGTCGCCGACACTGGCGCGGTATTGCAGGCGGCTCATGTCCAGCCGGTGGCGGCGCGCCAGCAGGTCCACACATTGAAAGCCGATATTATGGCGATTGCGGGCATAACGCGGCCCAGGATTTCCCAGGCCGACAATCAGTTTTGTATTTGACATAAATTCCAGCCGGAGATTTGGAAACGCGTAAAAGGGCAGGCGCGTCCAAGACGGGCCTTACCCATCGGTGCTTGCGATTCAACTGTCTACGGCAAGCAGCGCCCGCTGAGGCGAGCAGGTTCCGAAACCGGGTTACGAGAACTGGCCCCAAACCCAGTCGAAGAGCCGCTTGCCGGCATAGAGGGCGACGACGCCCAAGAAGAGCGCGGCGCTAAAGCGCACGCCGTTAAAGAAATGGGTCCGCAAGCGGGTGAGCGAGAGCGCCTCGCCTAGCTCACGGGTGACACTGCCGCCTATCTCGCCGGTAGCCGGGTTTGTCACCTCCGCCAAAGTGACGGCATTGGTGACGGCCGCCGCTGGGGCGACCTCAGCCGCCGGCGGGGGAACAGCGGCGGCAACCGCTTCGGAGGGCGCTGCGGCGTCAACCGGTGCAGACCCCTCGACGGTCGGCTGCGCCACCTGGCCGACCACGGGCGTGGGCTGGGGCGCGGGCGTAAAGGTCGCCGTAGGAATGGGGGTTGGCGTCGGCTCGGAGGGCGTCGGTGTTGGCGTCGGCGTCGGCGGGCTTTGGTTGACGCTCAGGTTCTGGGCGAAATACTCCGCATAGTTGCCGTCATTCTTCACCACCCGCAGCCGCAAGCTGTAGATGCCGGGGGGAAGGCCGCCGGCCTGCCAGACGCCCAACTGGCCGTTAATGACCGGAACGGTGTTGCCGTAGAAGTAGATATAGGCGTCGTCGCCGCTAGGCTCCATCTTATAATGAAGCTCGTACTTCTGGAACGGCTCGATCACCGCGGTGCCAAAGATGGGCACGTCGCCGCTGATCGAGGCGCCGGTCGCCGGCGACGTAATGCCTGAGACTGCATTTTGGGCATAGACCGGCAGCGCGCCCAGGAGCAGCGCGGCCACGCTCAACACAGCCCAACCGAGATGGTGCAGCCACCTGTGGGGGGCCGTTGCTTTGTCACTCTTCCTGTGCATGAACGGGTTAATCGTCTTGACCCAGTAACCGCTTACCGGCGTTAGCTGCCTGCCGCGGCCAGCTCATTTTCAATCAGCGTCTTTAGCTCGTTGTAGTCAAAGGGGTTCGCCATTTGGGTCTCCCCCACAATGACCGACGGCGTGGCGTTTAGGCCGATGCTGAGCGCCTCATTGGCCGAGGCCGAGACCTCATCCCGGTACTGTTGGCTGCTCATACAGGCCAGCAGCGCGCGGCTGTCCAGCCCCAGTTCGTCGGCATATTGGACCAGCGCGTCCAGCGTGTAGCCCGGCTGGCCGCGGTCTTGGGCGGCGTAGAGGCGGTTGTGATAGGT
>DATLZJ010000267.1:0-4590 GCA_035574055.1 Caldilineaceae bacterium | reverse complement strand
GCCGGCGTGCCGGGCGCGGTCATCGCCGCGGGCGGGCTGGGGCTGGTCCCGGCCTGGCGCGGGCGAGCGCGCCGGCCCGTCGGGGTGATGCTGGCGGCTGCGGCGGCCGGTTTGCTCCTGCTCGGCTGGCTCAACCTCCAGGGCCGCGGGCTGCTGGGCATGACCATCTCCCCCTACAAAGGGCTGGCCCATGCCCAACGCTACCCCGGCGCAACGCGCATCTTTGGCGCGTGGAACGCGATGGCGCGGGTGGATGTGATGCGCGCTGCAGGCACCCGCCAGTTGCCGGGCTTGAGCTACAGCTATCCCGCCACGCCGCCGGAGCAACATGGGCTGGCCTTGGACGCGGGGGCGTTGCAGCCTATCACGCTGGTGGACCCGGCCTCCTTTGACGCGGCTGCTTATTTGCCGGAGGCGCTGGCCTATCGCCTGCGCCCGCAGGCTTCGGTGCTGGTCTTGGAGCCGGGGGCAGGGCTGGGCGTGCTCCAGGCGCTGGCAGGCGGCGCGGCCCAGGTGACTGCCGTGGTCGAAAACCGGCTCGTCCGCCGCGCCGTCGCCCAGACGGCCACAACGGACCCCTACGCCCATCCCCGTGTCCAGACGGTCTTTGAAACCGGCCGCGTCTTTGCCCAGCGCGACCGCGGCCGTTATGACCTGGTCGTCCTACCCCTGACCGACCCCTACCAGCCGGTGACGAGCGGCGCGTATAGCCTGGCCGAGACCTACAACCTGACCGTGGAGGCATTTCGCGCCATGCTGGCCCGGCTGGGGCCGGATGGGATGCTGGTGGTCACCCGCTGGTGGCAGCTTCCGCCCAGCGAGAGTGTGCGGCTGGCCGCGACGCTGGCCGAGGCGCTGGCGCAAAGGGAGCCGGTAGCGCAATCAGCGGTCGCGCCGCCGGATCAGGCGTTGGTCATCTACCGGGGCATCCAGACCTTTACCGCGCTGGTCCAGCCCGATGGCTGGTCGGCGGCGGAGCTGGCCGAGGTGCGCCGCTGGCTCGAAGCCCAGCGCTTTGACCTGGTCTGGGCGCCCGATATCCGGCCCGACGAGGTGAACCGCTTCAACCGGCTGCCGGAGCCGGTGGACTATACGACGACGGCAGAGGCGCTTACCGGCGACCGGCAGGCGCTCTACCGCGATTACCCCTTTGCCGTGGCCCCTGCCCGCGACGACCATCCCTTCTTCCATCATTACTTCCGCTGGCGGCAGACGCCGGAGGTGTTGGCGACCCTGGGCCGCACCTGGCAGCCCTTTGGCGGCAGCGGCTATTTTCTGCTGCTGGCGCTGCTGGCGCTGGTCGTTGTTCTGAGCGCGGGGCTGATCCTGGCGCCCCTGGCGCTGATGCGCCCGCGCCCGCCGGCCCGCGCCGCGCCCCTGCGCATTCTGCTCTATTTCGGTTGTATGGGGCTGGCCTTCCTGCTGGTGGAGATCCCCCTGATCCAACGCTGGATCCTGCTGCTGGGCCATCCGACCTATGCCTTCGCCGCGGTGGTGGTCGCTCTCCTGGTCTTCTCCAGCGCGGGCAGCCTGCTAGCGCGCGCACCCTGGCTGCGCCCGCGGCCTGCGCTGGCCCTGCTGGTGGTCGCCGCCCTGCTGACGCCCATTCTTACCGACCGCTTGATGGGGGCGACGCTCGGCTGGCCGCTGGCCCTGCGTGTAGTCGCGGCCGCCGGCGGGTTGGCCCCCCTGGCGACGCTGATGGGGTTGCCCTTTCCGCTGGGGCTGGCCTGGCTGGAGGAGGCGGCCCCGGCCTGGGCGCCGTGGGCCTGGGCGGTCAACGGCTGCGCCTCGGTCATCGCTGGGGTGCTGGCGGCCATCCTGGCGTTGAGCTATGGCTTTACCGTCGTGCTGGCGCTAGGCGCGGCCTGTTACGCCGGGGCGTGGCTGGCGCGCTATGGGGGGAGCCGCTGGACCTGGCAGAGATAGGCGCGGTGCGGAACTGAGCCGCTCATCGGGTCAATGGCATCATTCCCAATAATCATGTTGACGTTAGCGCCATCCGCGCTAAAGGGGTCATAGCCGGGCGCGCCGATCTCTGGGCAAGCCTGCCACCAGCCATGCTGCCCGCAGACGACGCGAGGCTCCAGAGAGCCATTCAGCCGGGCGCGCGCGCGGACGCTCCCTTGTGGCGTCTCAATGCGCACCCAATCGCCAGGGCTGATGCCACGCGCTGCGGCGGCTGCCGGATGCAGCTCGATCTCCGGCTCCGGCGCAAGCCGGCGCAAGCTCGGCAGCGCGCGATGCTGGCTCTCACAGAAGAGGTTGTGCTTGGTGCAGGTGAAGATCAACGGGTAACGCTCGGCCAGGTCGGGCCGAGCAGCCGGACTCATCAGCGGCTCTTCATACTCGGGCAGCGGTGGGTAGCCGTGTTCCAACAATGTCTCGGAGTACAGCTCGACCTTCCGCGTCGGCGTGGCAAAGCCTTGAGGAATGCCGTTCTTCAGTTCGGCGAACTTGCGGTAGCGCGTCTGGGGCTGCACACGCAGCCCGCTCGGATGCGCGCGTAGTGCATCAAGCGATATGCCGGATGGCGCTAGCTGATAGGCATAGGCGGCTTCGATATCGCCATCCCAAAAGTGGCTGCCAAGCCCCAACCGGCAAGCCAGATCAAAGATGATCTCGGTATCGGAGCGGGCCTCGCCACGAGGCTCGATCACCCGCTGGCGAAACTGTACCAGCGACTGTGCCTCCGCGCTTACCTCAAAGCCAAGTTTGAGCGCCTCGCGCTCAAACGCGCTTGCCACCGGCAGCACCACATCGGCCAACTCGGCGGTCGGGTTCATGAAGAGGTCGGCATGGACATAGAAGTCGAGCGCCGCCAGAGCCTCCCGCCCTCGGCGGCTGTCGGCATGGGCGAGCAGCAAATTAGCGCCAAACCCGACCAGCCCGCGCACCGCATAGGGCCGCTGTTCGAGGATGGCGCGATAGATTTCGTCCGACGTGACATGCTGCCAGCGCGCCGGGCCTAACGGTCGCTCCGCTAGGCCGAGGGTGCGCGCACGCTGCGCTGGCGGCATCAACGCTGCGCCTGCCACATTGGCCGCCGGCGCACTTGCGAAAAGCACGTTGCCCCCCTGGGCATCAAAGCTGCCGGTGAGCGCATAGAGTTGTGCAATCGCCCGTGCGGTCTGGGTGGCATTCGTCTGCTGTTCCACACCACTCCACGCATAGTAGGCGACCGGGCGCGCTTCCCAGAGCATGCGAGCGGCGCGCTCGATCTGGTCCCGCCCGACGCCACAGATCGCCTCCACCTGCTCCGGTGAATTGCGCCGGCACAGGTCGGCCACAAGGTCAAACGCAGTTCGGCAGGATATCCTGCCCTGCAACGTATTGATTTCGAACTGGCCCAAGAGGGCCGGCTCGGTGTTGTCCCCTTCATAGCGACCAAGCGCGGGGTCATAGAGGAGCGGCTCTCCCTTGGCCTCGTTCCAGGCAACATAGCGCTGGGCGCTGCCCGCATTCGAGAGATCGCCTTCGGTAAGCAAGCGGCCGTTGTCCGCACGCACGAGCAATGGCCCATTCGTCCAATCGCGCACAAAGGCGCGGTCATACCAACCGCGCTCGATCATGACATGCGCCAAGGCAAGCGCCAGGGCGCCGTCTGTCCCAGGGCGCACCTGCAACCAGAGGTCGGCCCTGTTGGCAAGCCCGGCTCGGCGCGGGTCGACGACGATCAGGCGTGCACCGCGTTTCAGCGCAGCCGTGGCGGCGACCGCGTGGGCCAACCGGGCAATGTTCGGGTTATAGCCCCAAAAGAGGATACAGCCGGCATGGTCAAGGTCGGGCATGTAAGCGCCGGGCACACTGGCGCCGTAGGTGTACAGTGTAGCCAGGTAGCGGCCCCACCCGCATAGCTCCATTGACACAGACCAGTTCGGGCTGCCAAACGCATTCATCAAGCGCTCTATCCAATGGATCGAATCTACAGATGCGGACGTAGAGGGAGAGGCGGAAGTAAATACCACGCTCTCCGGCCCATGCTCCTCGGCCAACTGGCGCAGTCTGGCGGCGGTCAGGTCAAGGGCCTCGTCCCAGCTGATTCGCTGCCAACCGGGGTCCGGATCACCCTTTGGCCGCGTGCGCTTCAGGGGGTAGAGCAGCCGGTCTGGGTGATAGACCAGTTCCGGCGCTGCCCGGCCCTTGGCACAGAGCGCTTGGCCGGTAGGGTGTGACGGGTCCGGCTCCAAAGCGACAAAGCGGCCATCTTCGACGAGCGCGATTGCGCCGCAACGCGAGACACACAGCGCGCAATATCCCGGAATCCGCACGATGGATTGCTTGGTTGCCGACATCGTGACATCTCCTTTTTGGACGATCACTCTCCATATCCAGAATCTATTCAGGAGCCGATTCAGAAGCGCGCGTGAAGGGCACAAAGCTGACGGCGCCCAGGTTGGTGGCCTGTAGCTCGCCGTTGACTTTCTCAAATTGCCAGAGGGTCTGGATGCTGCCCACCGGCCCGATGGGGATGATCAGCCGCCCGCCTTCGGCAAGCTGATTGGCGAGCGGCTGGGGCAGGTGGTCAGGCGCGGCGGTGACGATAATGGCATCAAAGGGGGCATACTCTTCCCAGCCGAAGTAGCCGTC
>DATLZJ010000266.1:0-3864 GCA_035574055.1 Caldilineaceae bacterium | reverse complement strand
CTGGCGCGCCAGCCTGGCCGGGCAGTCTGATGCAAGGCTAGCCGGCTGGCGGATGACCACATGGGCGGCTGCCGGAAACTCCAGGTAGTGGGCGCGGGAGAGGGAACGGCGGGCCAGCGCCGCCCAGCTTGGCGGTGTGGTGCTGTCCAGCCCTCCTTGGAAGATCAGCACAGGGATGTCGCTCGTCACCGGCAAGGTCTGGGTGATGGCGGCTGCGCCGGTGGGAAAGAGCGCGCATTGCGCCCAGAGACGGCGCAGTTGCTCCAACTCGGCAGTCACGACGGCGGCGGGCAGCTCCAGGCTGCGATGGGCAGCGACGGCCCGGCCATAATCGTTGAAGGGCAGTTCATCCCGGCACTCGACGGCCAGGTTGGCGCCATTGACCAATGGATGCACCGGCGCGCCGGCCAGGTCGGCAAAGACCGCCGCCAGCTCATCATCGCCCAGCGCGGCCAGCGCCTCCAGCAGCGGGCCGGCTTCGGCAGGGGGCAGAAAGGCTTGAATGAAGCGAGCCAGCCGCTCCCGGTCTGGGTTGCGCGCGGCCAGGCGCTGCCATTCGGCGCGGGCAGCCTCGCGTGCGGTTTCGTCCAGCCGTCCCAAATTCAGGTAATAGGCGCCGTTGAGCGCCATGATGAAGGACTGCACCGCGCGCTCGTCCACGGTGGAAACAGCGCGCGGCGGTCGGGGAGGGCGCGGCGGCAGCGCGCCGTTGAGCAGCCCCGTCAGTGTGGCGGTCTCCCCCTGCTCCAGCTCTGCCACCAGCCGCGGGAGATAGGCCAAGCTCTCTGCATCCAGCCGGTAGGTCAGGTAATAGAGCAGGTCGGCCCGGCCAAAGATAGGCTGCCAGGCCAGGGGTAGCGCCAGGGGCGCGGCGTCCAGCCTGGTCAGCAGCCGCTCCAGCCGCGCCGCCAGATCGGGATAGGCCGCCGCGCAGGCCGGGTCCTGGGCGCAAAGCTCCAGCGCATGGGCGAGCACCTCGGCGCGAGCCGGCGCGGCCTGTTGCTCATAGGCGTTGACGGACGGAGGCAAAACCGAATCCAGCACCGCGGCGCGTAGCGCAGGAGCGTCCGGTCGCCTGCTTGCCGGCTCTCCAGCCAGGCGCATCACCTCCAGCGCAATGCGCGTGCCATAGGAGGTCGCGTAGAGGTCGAAACGCCGGTAGCCTAGCGCGGCCACCAGGTCCAGCAAGTCCTGGGCGTGGGTAGGGGTGTCATAGGCAGCCAGGTTGACGCCCGCGGCGGCCAGCCGCTTGGCGCAGCGATGGATCGCCAGGTCGTTGGCGTCAAGCGGCTGGTAGGCGGGCGGGACCAGCGCCTGGGCCTCGCGCATCTCTTGGGCGCTCACCTCCGTCGCCCCGTGATCGCTGGAATCGCTGCAATCCAGCGCTGGGTCGGCCAGGAGCGTGCCGCGCTGGTCATAGAGGATCAAATCCCGCTCCCGGCGCAGGGTGCGCAACCAGCCGTAGACCTGCTCGAACTCGGCCAGGGCGCTGCCGCCCGGCCCGCCGACGATGTAGACCAGCGGCTCCGGGCGGGGGTGGGCGCTCTCGGCCTGAACCAGCGCATAAGGCAGCTCGACCTGCAAGCCGGCGGGCGCACGGCGGTCTTGGGGAACGCGCAGCCGGCCACAGCGCAGGCTGCTCCCCTCCTCCAGCTCGTCGGGCACGCGCAGGGGACATTCCGCCGGGATCAACTCAACCGGATAGAATGGGGAGGCGAGAACCGTGGCGGGAGCGACCGGCGCGCAGGCTGCGGGCAGCCAGAGGGCCAGCACCAGGCCGGCGCGGGCAAGCTGTTGGACAAGCTTCATAGGGCCATTATACCCGGTCTCGCTCGATTTACTGAGCCGGGCCAGGCGGGTGCGTCCTGATTTCGCGCTACCTACTGCCGGACAACCTCAGTACTGCGCTGCTGGAGCCAGTCCAGCGTGCCGAGGAAGAGGAGATCGGTCAGCTCGTATGCTTCGCTCTGGGGTGCTGCCGGGGTGGGCGTCGCCCCTGGCGACGCCCCAGGCGCAACCAGCGGCGAGACAAGGGGCAAGACAAACGGCGGCGCGGCTTGGGTCGCTGGCGTCGTGGCCGGTGAGCAACGAGCCAGGAACCAGAGAACCAAGAGCAGCAGGCCGGTCAGCATGACCCGGCCCGCCTGTAGAGCGGAAGAGGACGTCATCAAAATCTCCGGCATGATCGCGCGAGTGGATAAAATACCGGGGTTCAGCCCCTGACCGCATGATCATACCTTTCCGATCCGGCGCTTTGCCGGATTCGATTCGGACCAAATCCCTACGCCCTGCTTCGATACGCGCCCGCCCTAGAGCGAAGGGACCCAGCCCAAGGAGCGAGGCCATCGCCATGCATCCACCAATGATCAACCGCATCCAGCCTCGACAAGTGACGCCGGCCCTGGAGGCGTTATTTGACCCCGCTGCGCCCGCCGCTCTGCGTTGCTTTGCCGTGCTGATCGGCGTAGAGCGCGGGGTAATCTTGACCGACAGCCCCGCCGCGCCGCGCTGGGGCGCAGTCTGGGAAGCGGGCGATGGAACCCTTTACCTGGGCGGCAAGCCGGATGCCGCCACCATCCACCGGATCATCGCTCAATTACGCCAGGAGGGGGATGTGCTCTTCGGATGTTGGGAGGATGATCCGCTTCTGGCATTGCTGCCGTCCGAGCCGGACTACGATGGCCGGGCGCTGGAGTTTTTAGACCGGCCTGCCGGCGACGCCGGATTGGCGCGCTATCTACAAGACGTACCGCCCGGTTATCACATTGTCCCCGCCGATGAAGCGCTGCTGGCGCAAGCCCAATGGGGAGAAGACACCGCGCGCCGCCACGGCAGTCTAGCGGCGTTCCTCGCCAAGGGCCGGGCGTTCTTTCTGCTGCATGGCAATACGGTGGTAAGCGAAGCCTACGCCGGCCCGTTGGTGCGCGGGGTGCGTGAGCTGGGGGCCATCACCGCCGAAGCTTACCGAGGCCGCGGCTTCGCCACCCTGACCGTCGCCCACCTGGTCCATGCCTGTGAGCAGGCAGGCGAGCGCACCTACTGGAACTGTGCAGCGAGCAATCTCGCCTCCGCCGCCGTCGCCCGCAAGCTGGGCTACCGCACTGAGCGGACCTACCGGCTGCTGGCCTGGTTCCGCATGGAGCCGGGGCGTGGGTCGAGCATTATTTCTTGCACTTGACAAAGCAAGAGGGCTATAGTAAAACGGTTGCAGTTCGCACCGCTCTATGCCCCCATACCCACAATCAAGTGAGACAGGTCATGTCCGCCAATGTCAGCGGGCCGTCCGTCCATCTATCCGACCCTCGCCTGCGGGCTGTACAGACGGACGTCTGGGCGACGCTGGCAAGGCTCCCCGCGCCGTTGGCAGCCGCCGCGGCGCATCTGCTCGACCAGATTACTCCGCCTCGCTGGCACATTGAGTGGCACTTACCGCAATGGTTAGGAGATACCTATCACCTGCCGCCGGAAGCAACTCATACGCTGGTCGTCGCCAATGTCTTCGGCCTGGGCTATATTCGACTACAGGATGATTTGGCCGATGGTGAAGGCGGCGACGAGGACCGGGTGATCAAGGTCTGTCTCGCGACTGCCTTCTATCAGCATTGGATACAACAGTACGTGCAGTGTTTTCCCGCTCGTTCCCCCTTCTGGCAACAATACAACCAGTTTATGCAACAGTGGTTGCTGGCAACCCTGGAGAGCGCCCGGCAGCCGGCCAGGGATTTTACAGCCTATGGTGAAGATGACTATCTACGTCTAGCCTGGCGCGGTGCTCCGCTCAAGATCTGTTGTGTGGGCGCTGCATTGCTGGCCCGGCGCCCGGTAGAGCTTGGCCCACTCCTGGCCGCTGTGGATCATCTCCTC
>DATLZJ010000265.1:0-9035 GCA_035574055.1 Caldilineaceae bacterium | reverse complement strand
AGGGGAGAGCCTGCCGCCTGCGCCGCTCTTGACGGCATCGGCAGCGGGCGGGCCGATCCGCCTAGACCATCTTGCGATAGGTCCGGCCCAAGTGGGCGAGGCGTTGCGCTTGGTGCTATACTGGCGCGCTGAGACGCCGGTGACGGGACGCTATACGGTCTTTACCCAGTTGTTCGACCCGTCCGGCGCATTGGTCGCCCAGCAGGACAACTGGCCGGTGCAGGGGCTGGCCCCCACCGACACCTGGCAGCCCGGCGCGCTGGTCCGCGATCCCTATACCCTGGCGATTCCGGCGGATGCCGCGCCCGGTCGCTACCGGCTCTTGGTGGGCCTCTATGATGCGACAGGCCGGCGCGCGTTGACCCTGGCCGACGGCAACACGGCGGACCATCTGGCCGTGCCGGTGGAGGTCACAGGGCCATGACCAGCCTGGGTTGCGCTTGCTTGGTTTGCGCTTTGTCGTGCTTGTCCGACGTGCTTGTCCGACGTGCTTGTCCGAGTGCGTTTTTGGATAACAGCTTTAGCTGACTACGCTTGTATTCGATTATTGTGTTCGAGCTGAACGGCGCCCGTCCTATTCGCGAGATTAGCCGCCGCGACCGGAGCCTTGCCTTCTGCGTCTCCGGTTTGCTCCTGGCCTGTTATCTCCTGACCTATACCGGCGTCATCCAGAGCAGCGACGGCCTCGCCATGTTCGCTACCGCCGAGAGCATTGTGCGCCGGGGTGAACTGGACAGCAACCAACTGCTCTGGATGGGCGACCAGCAGGGCAATCTCGGCCCCGACGGCGAGCTATACAGCCGCAAGGGGTTGGGCATGACCCTGCTGGCCGTGCCGCTGGTCTGGCTGGCGCGGCTCTGGCCCATGATTGGCCTGGTCCACGCCGCGCTGTTGCTCAACCCCTTGCTCACCGCCTGGACCGGCGGCCTTCTCTTTCGCGCCGGGCGGCGGCTGGGCTGGGGGCGCCATACCGCCGTGGCGGTTGCCTTGCTCTTTGGGTTGGCGACTCTGGCCTGGCCCTACACCCAGACGCTTTTCAGCGACCCGGTCTGCGGCTTTGGTCTCTTTGCTGCCTTTTACGGCGTTCTGAGCTATGGCCAGACGGCGCGCAAGCGCTACCTGCTCGTGGGCAGCCTGGCCTGGGGCGTCGCTTATCTGGCGCGGGTGGTCAACCTGGTGACGTTGCCCCTCTACTTGGCCGCGCTGGCCGTGGCCGTACTCTCTGCGCCGCCTGAGGCCCACATCGAGGCCGGGCGGGAGCCGCCGCCCGCCCGCCCGCGCACCGCCGCTGGCGTGGCCCAATCGCTGTTCGTAGACCAGTGGCGACCGCTGGTGACCTTCCTGACGCCGGTGGTGCTGGCCGGGCTGGTCTCACTCTGGTGGAACTGGGCGCGCTACGGCAACGTCTGGGATAGTGGCTATGTGGAGACGGAACGCTTCGATGCCGTTTGGTGGTTTGGAGTTGCCGGCCTGCTGGCCGGCCCGGCGCGGGGGCTGGTCTGGTACAGCCCGGCGCTCTTGCTGGCGATCCCTGGCTCAGTCTGGTTCTGGCGCCATGCCCGCTCGGTGTTCTATTTCTGTGCAGCGATCAGCGCGCTCTATGTCTTGCTCTACGGCAAATGGTACATGTGGCATGGCGGCTATAGCTGGGGACCGCGCTTTCTCGTGCCTATCCTGCCCTTTCTGGCGTTGTTGGCTGGGCCGGCCTGGGAGGCGTGGGGCGTGCAGCGGCGAGCCGGTCGCCTGGGCCAGCTCGCGCTGGCAGCGCTGCTGCTGGTCTCCGCCGGCGTTCAGTGGTTGGGCATGTTGGTCCCATTTGCGCTGGTCCAAGACTGGCTGGCGGCCAATGTGACGCCGCTCTTTGCGCCGGAGACCTTTACCCGGCCCGCCTACTCGCCGCTGGCGCTTCAGTGGCAGTTTCTCCGGCCCGAGAACATCATCCTAGCCTGGTGGCGGGCCGAGGGTGGGCCGGTTCCTATCAATTGGCTGGCGCTCGCCATTCCGCTCTCCGGAGTCGTGGTGGGTATCCTGTTGTTGGCGCGCCAGTTAGGCAGGAGCGAAGCGCAGGTCAGCGTAGACCGCACCGCCAACTGGTTCTACAGCATTGGCCTGGCCTTCCTGACCGGCGCCTTGCTGACTTATAGCTATACGACCTTGGCCGACCCGGAGCTACGCCGCGCCGGGCGGCGCATTCAACAGCTTGAGACCCGCGAGGATGCTGTGCTGCTCCTGCTGCCCGACAAAAGCCAGGAGTTTGCCAACGTCTATCACGGGCGCCTGCCCGCCTATGGCCTCTTTCCCCAGGGCGACCTAGACGAGAGCAATGCAGCCTGGCTCGACCGTCTCCAGCGGCGCTATGGCCGGCTCTGGCTGCTGCCCGACGGGGCCATGCCGGAACAGTCAGGGTGGGAGCGGGCGCTGCGCGCCGATGATTTCCTCTTGTTCGACACGCGTATGGCCGAGCCGGGCGGCCAACGCCTGGCGCTCTACGCGCTGGGCGCCAATCGCCCGTTGGAGGAGGTCGGCCTGGGAACGATTTTCGGCGACCCGGCCCTGGTAGATATGGGCATCAGCGATGCGAACGGCTGGTTCCGGCTGGCCGGCTATGCCCTGACCACCGAGACCACGCCGGGCGGCGAACTGCTGCTGGCCCTGCGCTGGGAGTGCCTGCGCCCGGTGGATTACAACTACCAGGTCTTTGTTCACTTGCTCAACGCCGCCGACGAGAAGCTGGCCCAACGGGACGGCCAGCCCGTCCAGTGGATGCGTCCCACCAGCACCTGGCAGCCGGGCGAGGTGATCGTGGACCGCTATGGTCTGTTGTTGCCGGAGGAACTGCCCAGCGGCAGCTACTCGATTGCCGTGGGGCTATATGACCCGGTGACCGGCCAGCGCTTACCCATTAGCGCCGGCCCGCGCGATTATGCCATCGAGCTGGGGCCGATCCAGGTTCAGCCGCGCGGGTAACGCGCGCCAGCCTGCATCCGAATGGGTCACGTCATAACCGGTGCAGCGATTCTTGCGTATTCAAGCCAGAAAGAAGGTGCCATGCCCCACAACGCTCAATTGCCCCACCTGCCGGCTTCCGGCCCCTGCGCGCGCCGCAGGTCTAACCCGCGGCGGGCGCGCGGCCTGTTGCCCGTCTGCTTGCTTGCCATTGGCCTCGGGCTGGCTGCCTGTGGCGGCGACGAGACGCCCACCCCCGTGGCGCCGACCTCAGCGCCGGAGGCTGAAGCCGCCGCGGCCATATCGCCCCTGTCCACGGCTGCCGGCCCGACGAGCACGCCCGCCGGCGCGCCGTCCGATACACCTGCTGATACGCCATCCGGCCAGGAGACCGCGCCGCCGGACCCAACCGCCGAGGAGCCGTCTGCGCAAGCGTCGCTGACCGAGGCAGTGGGCGCCCAGCCCATCGTCACGGCGACCGCCGTGGCTGCCCAGGCGACGCCGGACTACGCGCCGCTGGAGGTGGACGAGGGAACCGGCTGTGAGATCGAGTCGGACCTGGACCTGGTCGGCTACCCCGACCTGGAAGAGCGCATGGGCTGCCCGGTGAGCGAAGCGCGCTTCGACGCGATCGGCATCAACGAGTTCGGCGATCTGCCCCCCTACGACCGCTTTATGCTCTGGTTCAGCCATGAGAAGCAGATCTACGTTCTCTTTGCCGACGGCACTTACGAAGTCTTCCCCGATACCTGGGAAGAAGGCCGCGACCCCACTTTCTCCTGCAATCCGCTGGGCGGTGAGCCGGATTCGCCGCCGCTGCCCCGCCGTGGCTTTGGCAAGCTCTGGTGCAGCGATCCGGCCATCCAGGAAGCAATGGGCACAGTCCCGCGCGAAGAGCGCCTTTGCCAGCACGCGGTGCTGCAACGCTTCGAGATGGGGCGGCTGTTGGCCTGCTTTGAGGATGCCACCATCCGCTATTTCCGGTTGCTGGATAACGGCGCCTGGGATGTCACGGTGCAGTAGGGATGCTATTCACATCCAATAAGCCATAATAAGCCATGCGAGTGATTGCAGGCAGCGCCAAGGGCCATAAGCTACAGCCGGTGCCGGGCGAGTCCACCCGGCCCATCACCGACCGCGCCAAAGAGGCGCTCTTCAGCATCCTGGGCGACTGGCTGCGTGATGCGCGGGTGTTGGACCTCTTCGGCGGCAGCGGCGCGGTCGGCATTGAAGCCTTAAGCCGCGGCGCTGCCTATGTCTGCTTTGTCGAGCGCAACCGCAAGGCGGTGCAGACGATCCAGGCCAACTTGCAGCACACCAAGCTGGCCGACCGCGGCCAGGTCATCCAGGGCGATAGCTTTGCCTTTTTGCAGAGCTACCAGGGCGAGCCGTTTGACCTGATTTATATCGCCCCGCCTCAATACCAGGGGCTATGGGTTAAGGCGCTCACCCTGGTGGACAGCCGGCCTGAGCTGCTGGCCCCCTTCGGCGCGGTCATCGTCCAGATTCATCCCCGCGAAGAGACCCCGGTCGAGCTGGCCCGGCTGGAAGAATACGACAGCCGCCGGTACGGCTCCACTCGCCTCATTTTCTACGCCGCCGCCGAGGATTTGGCAGCAGAGGAAGCAGAGGAAGAGGAGTAGCTCGTCAGTCGCCTCAGCGCAGCCGAGATCAACGATCTGTGGGACGAAAGTCCTTTAGAGGACCGGTTGTGGGCAGAGTTCAAGCGGCTGCATATCCAGGCGGAGCGGCAAGCGATGGAGACGGTCGCAGACCGGACCTATTGGCTAATGGCAGACTACTGCCTCCCCAAGATTCAAGACGCCATCAATCAGCTTGGCGGCGTCGAGGAAGACGGGAGACTGCTTCCCCGTAGACTTGACCTGGACGCTCCTGACAGCGCCTATCAACTGGGGCTGTTTGATGAGTGACAGGCGCGGCTCATCTACAGGTCGCGCATCCCAACACTTACATCAAAAACGGCAACTGGACGTTGACGAGCGTTCGCCGATATGCTACGCTAGGATACGAAAGCGCTTTCGCGAAAGCGCTTTCGTTACTGCTTCCTTCCCTTCCCTGATGCGAGCGCCTGCCCGCCAGCTTTGCCGGCGCACGCCGCTATGGAGGTTCTACACCGGTCTGTCTGCCATGCCGACGATCTATGATGTAGCCGACGCCGCCGGGGTCTCGATCAGCACCGTTTCTCATGTGCTTAACGGAACCCGGCGCGTCAGCAAGCAAACCGAGCAGCGTGTTCTCAACGCGGTTAAGGAGCTGAACTACCGGCCCAATTCGCTCGCCCGGGCGCTGGTTCGCCAGGAGACCAAGACCATCGCCCTGATCATTCCGGATAATGTCAACCCGTTTTATGCAGAGGTGGCGCGCGGCGTTGAGAACCTGGGCTTTGCCGCAGGCTATAGCGTTGTGCTTTGCAATTCGGACCGCAGCCGGGCAAAAGAGGCCGTCTATCTGGAGATGTTGACCTCCAAGCGGGTGGACGGCGTGATCCTGATGACGGGCGAGCCAACGACACGCCTGCAAAGCTTGCTCGAAGGGAGGATTGTGGCCGTCGTCTTCGACAGTGACCGCACCCTGCTGGACGCAGTCTTGTTGGACAACTATGGCGGCAGCGCACGCGCGGTGCAACATCTTCTGGAGTTGGGCCATCGCCGGATCGCCTGTATTCGGGGGCCGGGCGTCGCCGATGGGGGAAGCGACCTGCGGGTGCGAGCCTATCACGAGATGCTCTCGTCCGCCGGCCTACCTGTAGATCCGGCCTTGCTACGCGAGGGCGATTGGACCTATCAGAGCGGCAAAGCGGCGACCGACGCCTTATTGAAGCTGGACGATCCGCCTACAGCCATTTTTGCCTGCAATGACAACATGGCGATCGGCGCGCTGGCCGCGCTGCATGAGCATGGCGTCTCGGTCCCTGCCGCCGTCTCGGTGGTGGGCTTCGACGGCATTACCCTCACCGAATATACCGTACCGCCGCTGACCACCGTGGCGACCTCGTTGGTTGACCTGGGCCAGCATATGTGCAGGCTATTGCTAGACCGTATCAACGGCCAGTTGCCGGACACACCCCAGCGCATCACCGTCGGCAACCGGCTGCTGATCCGGGGTTCCACCGCGCCGCCTCCTTCCACCGGCGTATCCTCCCCTCTCGGCGCAGGAGGCGCCGTTTTCCCATCTGATTAAGCGTTCCGTTGTTTGTTTCACTCAATACAGTCTCACTCAATACAGTCTCACTCAATGCAGTCTCACTCAATGAGGAGAGTCACAAGATGTCTCAACCACAACGTGTGTTATCAAAAGCCAATCTGTCCCGGCGCAGCTTTCTAAAGGGCGCCGCGGCGATTGGCCTGGGGGCGCCGCTCTTCGCTGCCTGCACAGTGCCCACTGCCCCGACCACAACCACAGGTCAGGAGGGGGCTGCTGCACCGGCTACCGAGGTCAAGGTCGTCGAGTTTTGGGATATGGTTTGGGGACCGCCTGAATACGTAGATACGGGCAACAAGCTGGTGGCGCAGTTCAACGAAGAGCATACGGATATGCAGGCCATCTACCAATCCACGCCCTGGACCAACTGGTACCAAACCTTCCTGACGGCCATCGGCTCGGGAACGGCGCCAGATTGCAGCACGGGCGCCGGCTATCAGGCCGTCCAGTTCTATGCGCAGGGCGCGGTGGTGCCCGTTGACCACATCATTGACGAATGGCGCGCCGAGGGCGAGGTGGAGGACTTCCTGCCCGGCACAATTGAACGGCTTCAGTATGACGGCCATTTCATGGCGCTGCCCTGGCAGATTGACATCCGCATCCCCTGGATCCGCACCGACTATCTGGAGGAGACAGGGCTGCCGATGCCGAGCAACTGGACGGAGTTGGACGCCGTCCTGGAGGCCATGACCGGCGGCGACCGCTATGGGATTGTGGCCCCGAATGACACGGGCGGCAGCCACTATATCTTTATGCTGATGTTCAACAATGACGGCGGGCTGTTCACCGAAGATTTGCAGCTCGACGTGATGTATGAGCGCAATGTCGAGGCGTTGCAGTACGCTGCCAACTGGGTGGCGCAAGGCTGGATGCACCCAGGCAGCGCCGGCTTCGTCGGCGACGACGCCATTCGCGCCTTTGGGCAGGGCTTTGCCGGTGTCCAGGTGAATAACCCCAACTATCCGGCGCGCTTGGCTCCGGAAGTGGCCGAGGTCACGGCGCCCATGGATGTACTGGAAAGCCCCCATGGCACGGTCGGCACCATCTCCTGGGTCAACAATATGATGCTCTATGCCCAGGCCGACGATCTGGAAGCCGCATCCTACTTCCTCAAATGGTGGAGCAAGAATCAACTGCCGCTCTGGACCGAAGGACATATGACGCAGGTTCCCGTGCGCAAGTCCTTCGCGGCCGATCCCTTCTTCCAGGAGAACGCTAACCTGGTCAAGGTCTTGAACGAGTGGGTGCCGATCGGCAAGGGGACGGCAGAACGCGGTGAAGGCATCTTCCCGGAGTTGAACGAGGTCGAAGGCGAAGGCGTGATGCAAACCCTGTGGCAGGATATTCTACAGGGCAAGGATGTGATGGAATCGCTTAGAACCGCCGAGGCTCGCCTCCAGAGCATTGTTGGCTAGGCGACGAGATAGGTACGGTAGAGGCGCGTTCGCCGGCGGGCGCGCCTCTACGCCGCGGGCCGGTCTGTCCCCGCAATGTGTTGTCACGAAAGAGAAGCAAAGCCCTATGGCAACTCAAGTTCAGGCGTCTTCTACGGCCGCTCCCGCACCGCGCAGACGCAGGCAAAACCCCTATGCGCTGCCGCTGCTGTTTCTGCTGCCGTCCTTAGCCCTGATTCTGTTCATCTACGTCTACCCGATGTTCACGGGCTTTCTGTACAGCCTGCAGGACGGCACCCTCATCAAGCCGGGCGAGTTCGTGGCGCTCCAGAATTACGTGAAGGTCTTGCAGTCCCCGGATTTTGCCAGCGCGCTCCGCTTTAGCCTGGTCTTTGCGCTCTTCTCCGTCTTCGGCAGCTATGCCATTGGTCTGGTCTTTGCGTTGCTGCTCAACCAGGATGTGCCGGCGCGCGGCTTTTTCCGCGTGGCGTTGCTGCTGCCGTGGATCATCCCCTCGGTCGTTTCAATTGTGAGCTGGCGCTGGATGATTGCCGACCAGTTTGGGCTGGTGAACCGCGCGTTGGGGTTGGTTGGCCTCGGGCCGATCTTCTTTTTGAGCAGCGAGGATTGGGCCATCTTTTCGGTGATCCTGGTGAAGGTATGGCGTAGCTTCCCCTTTATGATGCTCTCCATTCTCGCTGCGCTCCAGGCGATCAGCGCGGAGTTGTATGAAGCGGCGGCCATTGATGGGGCCAATCGCTGGCAATCCTTCCGCTATATCACCATGCCGCACCTCAAGAACCTTTCGATTGTGCTGTGGATTCTGATGACCATCTGGAGTGTTAACGATTTTGATACGCCCTGGCTGTTGACCCAGGGCGGCCCGTCACGCGCCACCGAAAACCTGATTGTCCTGGCCTATCGCACCACCTTTGGCTCGAATGATGTGGGGATCGGCTCGGCGATTGCCTTTATCACGATGCTCATCCTGATGGTGCTGGCCTACTTGATGTTGCGCCGGCAGAGCGAAGCCGCCTAGACAGGAGACGCGAGCAATGGGGTCTACACGACGCAGTAACGCGCGGCAGCGGTGGGGGCGGTTTGTGCTGCTCTTGGTCATTGTCTTGGTGGTGAATCTGCCGATCATCTCGATGATCCTCAATTCTCTAAAGACCACAGATGTGATTTTGACCGACCCGAGCATCATCCCCCGCAACCCGACGCTGGTCAACTATGCCTATCTGAGCACGCGCACCAACTTCTGGCTTTTCTTCCGCAACAGCATGATCGTAGCGGGGACCGGCACCGCGATCTGTATTATGGCTGCTACCTTGGGCGGCTATGTGCTGTCGCGCTTTCGCCTGCGGCCTGTGGCTGCCTATTCCCGCTTCCTGCTGATGATGCAGATGTTCCCGCTCTTGCTGGCCCTGATCCCGTTGTTCATTCTGTTTCGCAATGTGGGGCTGACCAACT
>DATLZJ010000264.1:0-6465 GCA_035574055.1 Caldilineaceae bacterium | reverse complement strand
CTTGGTGGACCGAGATGCCGGGCGCATCGGCGACCCGGCCGGCCATGAGGTGATGGAGGCCAATCTGGCCGATTTGGCGGCGTGCCAACAGCTATGCGCGGGTATGGATGTCGTGTTGCATTTGGCCGCCGACCCTTCCACGACCGCCGACTTCTACGGCTCGCTGCTGGACAACAACGTCAAGGCGGTCTACAACATCTTTCGCGCTGCCAAGGACCAGGGCTGCCGGCGGGTGATCTTCGCCAGCAGCATCCAGGTCATCGAAGGCTATCCGCTGGATGTGCAGGCCCGGCCAGATTCGCCCATCAAACCGATGAACATGTACGCGGTCTGCAAGGCCTTTGGCGAGGCCACAGCCCACTATTTCGCCTATGCCGAGGGACTCTCCAGCATCGCCGTGCGGGTGGGGGCCTTCGAGGGGAACCGGGCCGATCTGCCCGCCGACGGGCGCACGTTGAGCGCGTTCGTCAGCAAGCGCGACCTCAGCCATCTGCTGATGCGCTGTATTGAGGTGGAGAATGTGCAGTTTGCCATCCTCCAGGCTGTTTCCGACAATCGCTTTAAACGCATGGACATCACCTCGACGCGTGAGCTGGTGGGCTACCAGCCACAGGATGACGCCTTCGTGCTGGCCGGGATGGGCCTGCATGACACCGAGCGTTGGTACCGAGAGTTCAACCGCGGGGAGAGGAGGCACGCATGAGCAGCCGGGAGACCATTCGCTTCGCCGCGATCGGCCTCAACCATGACCATATCTACGGCCAGACCGGGCTGCTCCTGCGTGCAGGGGCGGAGCTGGTCTCGGTCTATGCCGAAGAGCCGGAGCTGCGCGCGGCGTATATCAAACGCTTTCCCCAGGCGCGGGTAGCGCGTAGCGCCGAAGAAATCCTCGAAGACCCCTCCATCCACCTGGTCATCAGCGCCGCTATCCCCAGCGAGCGGGCGCCGCTGGGCATCCGCGTCATGCGCCACGGCAAGGATTATATGAGCGACAAGCCCGGCTTCACCACGTTGGAGCAGTTGGCCGAGGCGCGCCGCGTACAGGCCGAGACCGGGCGCATCTACTCCGTCTGTTACAGCGAGCGTTTCGAGAACCGGGCGACGGTGAAGGCCGCGGAACTGGTTCGCGGTGGGGCCATCGGCCAGGTCGTCCAGACGGTGGGGTTGGGGCCGCACCGGGCGCGCTTCGCCACGCGACCGGCCTGGTTTTTCCAGCGGGCCAAGTTCGGCGGCATCATCAACGACATCGGCTCCCACCAGTTCGATCAATTCCTCTATTTTACGGGGGCAACCGAGGCCGAGATCGTAGCTGCCCAGGTTGCCAATTATCACCATCCCCAATACCCGGAGTTCGAGGACTTCGGCGATGTCGTCGTGCGAGCGCCCCAGGTGAGCGGTTATATCCGGGTGGACTGGTACACACCGGCAGGGCTGGCGACCTGGGGCGATACCCGGCTCATCGTCATCGGCGCCGACGGCTATATTGAAGTCCGCAAGAACATTGATATTGCCGGCCGCGCCGGGGGCGACCACCTCTTCCTGGTGGACCAGCAGGAGACCCGGTACCTGGATTGCAGCCAAGAGCCGCTCCCCTATGGCCCGGCGTTGATTCACGACATTCTGCACCGCACCGAGACGGCCATGAGCCAAGCACATTGTTTTCTGGCAAGCGAGCTGGCGCTCAAGGCCCAGGCCCAAGCCGCCCGGTTGGGCCACTTGCAGCCCTGAGCCGGCCCGCCGCGCGGCGTCACCGCTCGATCCAGTAGCGCAACCAGGATGGATACCCAGGAGGAGTGCAAGGAGGATAGGATGAACATCAGCACACCGGAACTACTTGAGGCGCTCAACAACGTCACGGCCATTCCCATCATCCCCTTTCGCCAGGGGCGAATTGACTACGACGCCCATGCCATGAATGTGGACTACCTGATGCGTAGCAATTCCCTGGAGGGCGACCGGCCGCGGGTGATCTCGGTCGCCGGGACGAGCCTGATCCATCACATCGAGCCGGAAGAGCAGACCCGGCTCTTTGATGTGACCGGGCAGGTGATGGGCCGGCAAGGCGTGCTGATGTCGGCCCTGGTGCCCAACCCGATCGGCGCCGCCGGCAAGCTGGTAGAGGCCCAGGCCAGGCTAGCTCGCCCGCCCGATGTCTACCTGGTCATGCCCCTGAGCGGCACCTTCAGCCCCGAAGGCGTCTATGACACCTTTATGGAGTTTGGCCGCCGCTATGGTGAGGAGTACGGCGCTCGTTTCATCTACTACCACCGGCAAGCCCGCGACCTGGAGGCGGTGATCCGGCTGCTCAACGACTCGCCCCACTTTATTGGCGTCAAGATCGGCACCAGCGAGGCCGATGTGAAGCCCATGATCGAGGGGGTGGGCGAGCGGGCGATGGTCATCTGGGGCATCGGCGATCGCAGCACGACCGCCGCCGAGCAGGGGGCCAAAGGCCACACATCGGGGATCGCCGTGCTCTATGCCAAAGCCAGCGACGCCATCAACAATGCTCAGCGCCGGGGCGACTACGAGGCCGCGCGCCGCGTCGAGGCCGACATTGACGCGCTGGAGGAGATCCGCTTTATGAATGGGCGAGCCTATAACTACTCAGCCGTGGTGGAGGCCATGCAGCAGAGCGGCTTTGACGATATTGACCCCGGCGACGGCCACGGCCCCTTCAACCCGCCGGTGCCGCCCGAAGTGGCTGCCCAGGTCAAGCAAGCCATCCAGGGATTGGAAAAGTACCATTAATATGAAGATCGAGAGCATTGACTTTTTCTATCTTTCGATGCCCGAAGTGCTCAACATCGGCGACGGCAGCCAGGACGCGCTGCTGGTGCGGGTGAGCGCCGGGGGCGAAACCGGCTGGGGCGAATGTGAGGCGGCGCCGCTCGTCTCCATCGCCAGCCTCGTCTGCCCCATGTCTCACAGCGCGTGCAAGCCGGTGCAGATGTCGGTGCTCGGCCAGCCGCTCAACGACATCGCCGACATCCGGCGCATTAATGAACTGGTGCGGGCCGAGAGCATGGACCTCTTGCAGGCCGACCACACCCTGTCGGGGATTGACATGGCGCTCTGGGACCTGCTGGGCAAGCGGTTGGGGGAGCCGGTCTACCGGCTGCTTGGCTATGAGCGAGCCTATCCCAAACTGCCCTACGCCTCCATGCTTTTTGGCGATACACCTCAAGAGACGTTGGCGAAGGGCCGCCAGGCGCGCGGCCAGGGGTATCGCGCCGCCAAGTTCGGCTGGGGGCCTATCGGCCAGGGCAGCGTCCAGGATGACGCCGACCAGTTCATGGCGGCGCGCGAAGGGCTGGGCGAAGACGGCATCCTGCTGATTGATGCGGGCACCGTCTGGAAGGATGACCTGGAAGCGGCGGCGCAGCGGCTGCCGGCGCTACAGGCGTGCCGCGCGACCTGGTTGGAGGAGCCGTTTGTCTCCGGCGCGCTGGACGAATACCGGCGGCTGGCGGCGCAGGCGCTGCCGGTCAAGCTGGCCGGGGGCGAGGGCAGCCACAACTTCTATATGGCCCGCCATATGATTGACTATGCGGGCATCGGCTATGTGCAGATTGACGCCGGGCGCATCGGCGGGATCACCGTTGCCAAGCAGGTGGCCGACTATGCCGGGCGCAGCGGCGTCGCCTATGTGAACCATACCTTCACCTCTCACCTGGCCCTGAGCGCCTCGCTCCAGCCCTATGCCGGCGTTGAGGGGGACGTGATCTGTGAATATCCGGTCGAGCCGAAGGCGCTGGCGCTGGCGATCACCCAAGACCATCTGGAGCGGGACGCCGATGGCTACGTGCGTCTGCCGGAGCGACCGGGCCTGGGGCTGACGGTCAATACGCAGGGTCTAGGGGAGTATTTGATTGATGCGGAGATCAAGGTCGGGGGGAAAGTCCTCTACCGGACGCCCGCTCTATAGCGCGCATCTGCCAATGGTGCTCCTATCGCCTGCCGGCAGGTGGATGACGGCCCAAAGGAAGTAGCGCCGTGGGCTTCTCGATTGGCGCGGGCGGCTGGGGAGGCGGCGGGCCGCGCGGCATCCTGCAAAACTTCGGCCAGGAGCGCACCGGTCGCGCCTTCGACCGGAAAGTGATCACCCGGCTGCTGGGCTATCTGCGCCCCCACCGGCGCAGCATGGCGCTGGCGCTGCTGCTGATGCTTGCCACCACCGCCCTGACGCTGCTGACGCCCTACCTGGTCAAGGTCGCGATTGACGCCTACATTGCCGGCGGCAATAGCCGCGGGCTGACCTGGGTGGCGCTGGCGACCGCAGCCGCCTATGCCGGCCTTTACGCATCTTCAGCGGGCCAGAGCTACATCCTCTCTTGGGTGGGACAAAAGGTGCTGGCGACCCTGCGCTCCCAGCTCTTTCACCATCTGCAACGGCTGCCCATCGGCTACCACGATACCCACATCATCGGTGTCACTGTCTCGCGCGTCATCAATGACGTTGGGGTGATCAATGACCTGCTCTCGCAAGGGCTGGTGACGCTGGCCGGCGATACGCTGCTGCTCGTCGGCATCATCGTGGTTATGGTCGGCATGAGTCCCAAACTGGCGCTGTTGGCTTTTACCGTGCTGCCGCTGATGGTGCTGGCGACCTATGTCTTTGCTCGCCATGCCCAGAGCGCCTTTCGCCAGACGCGCACCCGCATCGCCGCCGTGGTGGGCAACCTGGCCGAGAACATTGCTGGGATGCGGGTGATCCAGGCCTTTGCCCAGGAGGACGCCAGCCAGGAACGTTTCAACGAGGTGAACCTCGCCAACCGCGACGCCAACATCTCGGCGATGTCCCTCTCCTTTATCTTCCTGCCCACGGTGGAGTTTCTGGGCACGGTGGCGACTGCCATTGTTCTCTGGTTCGGCGGCCTCGCGGTTGCGCGCGACGAGCTGACCTTAGGGGTGGTGGTGGCGTTTTTGGCCTACGTGGCCCGCTTCTTTACACCCATCCAAGAGTTGAGCCAGCTATACACCACCATGCAGGCGGCCATGGCCGGCGGCGAGCGGGTGCTGGAACTGCTGGATACGCCGCCCGCCGTGGCTGACCCGCCCGACGGCCGCGAGATGCCGCCGATTGTGGGCCGGGTGGAGTTGCGCAACGTCGCCTTTGCCTATAAGCCCGATGAGCCGGTGTTGCGCGATGTGAACCTGACCATTGAGCCGGGCCAGACGGTTGCCCTGGTTGGGCCGACCGGCGCAGGCAAGACCTCGATTGCCAACCTCATTGCCCGCTTCTACGATGTGACCGAGGGCGCGGTGCTGATTGACGGCATTGATGTGCGCTCCGTCACCCAACAATCGCTCCACCGGCAGATGGGGCTGGTGCCGCAAGACCCCTTCCTCTTTACCGGGACCATTCGCGACAACATCCGCTTCGGGGCGCCGGATGCCTCGGACGCCGCAGTGGAGGAGGCGGCGCGCCTCTCCAATGCCCATGAGTTCATCATGGCGCTGCCGGACGGGTACGGCACGACGGTGCAGGAGGGCGGCTCGAATCTCTCGGTCGGCCAGCGCCAGCTTATCTGCATTGCCCGCGCGGTGCTGGCCGACCCGCGCATCCTGATCCTGGACGAGGCAACGGCCAGCGTGGATACGGTGACCGAGGCGCTGATCCAGGATGCCCTAGACCGGCTGCTGGCCGGGCGCACCTCTGTCGTCATCGCCCACCGCCTCAGCACCATCCGCAATGCCGACCTGATCTGCGCCGTGCAGGAGGGGCGGATCGTGGAGCGGGGAACCCATACCGAGCTGCTGGCAAAGGGCGGACTCTACGCAGCCCTCTACGCGCGCCAGTTTGTCGAGATGCCCAAAGAGGATAAAACAGAGGACAACGAGGATGGCGATAGCCGGTGAACCGTGGGTGCTTGCGATTGATATCGGCACCTCCTCGACGCGCGCCATCCTCTTCGACGCCCGCGGCCAGGTGGTGGACGATCTGGCGGCGCAGCGGGCGAACCAGATGAACACCACGCCGGATGGCGGCGCGGTCTTTGAGGCCGGCGCGCTGGTGGATGGCGCGGCGGCGGTCATTGATGAGTTGCTCGCTAGGGCGGGCAGCCGCGCCACGGCCATCGGCGCAGTGGCGATGGACACCCTGGTCGGCAACGTCTTGGGCGTAGACCAGGAGGGCAAGCCGGTAACGCCGGTCTTTACCTATGCCGACACCCGCAACGCCGCCGATGCCCAGGCCCTGCGCCATGAGTTAGGGCCGGACGGCAGCGCCGCGGCCCATGACCGCACAGGCTGCCTGATCCACACCTCCTATCTGCCGGCGCGTTTTCGCTGGCTGGCGCGGGCGGAGCGCCGCTGGTTCGATGCGGCGGCGCGTTGGGTCAGCATCGGCGAATATCTCTACCACTGTCTCTTTGGCGAGTGGCGGGTCAGCTACAGCGTTGCCTCGTGGAGCGGTCTGCTCAACCGCCGGGAATTGAGCTGGGACGCGGCCTGGCTTGAGCG
>DATLZJ010000263.1:0-13107 GCA_035574055.1 Caldilineaceae bacterium | reverse complement strand
CGCCTCGCGCAGCATCTCCCGCTGCCGCTCCTGCCAAACATTCTCCAGATCAGATTGCACCAGCCACATCGGTCGCCTCCTTTGTGTACGATCACCGATCTGAGACACAAGATAAGCGACCCAACTTACGGCTGACTTAAGCCGCCGGCCTCGCCCATTAAGTCCTCGCCCATTCCATGGGGGCGTTGCGGGCGCAAGCGGGACATTGAGCGCCTTCGGCGATGCCCATGGTCATCTTGCCGGGTACGCCCGGTTCATGTTACCTTTGCAGTAGCCTCTTTACAGCTATCCTTTTTTCAGCAGTCACTTTCTTGCGTTTGGCGCTTTTGGAGTCTTTATGTTGCTCTTGACGCGGCATGATGTGGAGATACTGCTGCCGATGTCCACGGCCATGGAAGCCGTGGCGGAGGGCTTCCGCCGGCTGGCGACCGGCGGCGTCACCATGCCCCAGCGCGCCGTCACGCCCATTCCCCCGCACCATGGGCTGCACCTCTCCATGCCCGCGTTTGTGGAGGGCATCGGCGAGCAGGGCGCGCTGGCCGTGAAGATCGTGACTGTCTACGGCGACAACCCGGCGCGCCGCCAGCTTCCCACCATCCAGGGCGTGCTGCTGCTCCACGATGCGGCGAGCGGCCAGCCTATCGCCCTGATGGATGCCGAGGCGCTGACCGCGATCCGCACTGGCGCGGCCAGCGGCGTCGCCACGCGCGCCCTGGCCCGGCCCGACGCCGCCGTGCTGACCATCTTCGGCGCAGGCGCCCAGGCGATGGCGCAGGTGGAGGCTGTCTGCGCCGCGCGTGCGATCCGCCAGGTCTATGTCGTCACGCGCACCGGCCGGCGCGACGCCGCCTTCTGCACGACCCTGCGCGCCCGGCTGGGCACGCCGGTCACGCCGCTGCGCGATACCCAGACGGCAGTCGAGGCGGCGGACATCATTTGCACCGCCACCAACAGCCCCACCCCCCTCTTTCGCGGGGAATGGCTGCGCCCCGGCGCCCACATCAACGCCATCGGCGCATACACCCGCACCATGCGCGAACTGGATGGCGAAGCGCTGCGCCGTAGCCGGATCATCGTTGACCACCGGCCTGCGGCCCAGGCAGAAGCAGGCGACATTGTTCTGGCGCTGGCCGAAGGAGCCATCACCGAAGAGCAGATCGCCGGCAGCCTCGGCGAGGTACTGGTCGGCCTGATCCCCGGTCGTACCGCTGCCGGCGAGATCACCCTGTTCAAGTCGGTGGGGCTTGCCATGCAGGATGCGGTCGTCGCCGCGCAGGTCTATGCACGCGCCCGCGCCATGGGCATCGGCCAAGAGATTGGCCTATAACCTACCCATCGCCTCCCGCCGCGCCGTTCACAGAGGGCGCTCACTCTATAGGAAGGATGGCCGGAGACCACAAAGCTCACCGTTCGCGCCCATCGCCTGCCGGAAAGGGACGCCCGGCGCGTTGCTGCGCCGTCTTGGCGCGCCGGCTGGCGGCGCAGGACGCCCCTGGCGTATAATGACCGCAGGCGCAGCATCCGTGAAGCACGGGGGGCGTGTCTGTCATTGACAGGGACGACCAGAGATGCGTGGTGAGCTTCAGGGCAGGCGCCCATGCCATCCAGGGCGGGTTCAACGTGCGCCAGCAAAGAACGCTGGCAAGATACGATTATTGGCTGCATGACGATCAAGGGATTGAGACAATCTTATCAGCTTTGGTGGCGCCTGGCGGCGCTGCGGAAGCGTCGTGAGCTGTGGCTGCTGACCGCAGCGGCTCTGTTTCTGAGCCTGTTGCTTTGGTGGCTGGCGGATCCATTAGAGCGTATGTTGCTTGAGGCAAGCGAGCTGCGAGTCTGGATCCGGAGCTTCGGCCCGCTGGCGCCTCTGGTCTATATCGCTGCCTTTTCTCTACAAATCCTGTTGGCGCCGTTGCCCGGCCAGTTCCTGGGGGTGATGGGCGGGTACCTCTTTGGGGTGCTGCTCGGCTCGTTGTACAGCATCATCGGGCTGATGATGGGCGCAGGGCTGGCGATGCTCCTGGGACGGCGGCTGGGCCGGCCGCTGCTCGAACGCTTTTTCTCGCCGAGCCAGATCGCGCTTTGGGAGAAAAAACTGCGGATGCGCTCCTCCCTGACCTGGTGGCTGCTCTTCCTCTTCCCGGTGCCAGACCTGGTCTTCTATGTGGCGGGGCTGTCGTCGGTGCCGCTCCGCTGGCTCTTGCTGGTAGTGCTCACCGGTCGTGGGCTGGGCCTGTTGATCGCCAACCTCCTGGGGCATTGGACGGCCCACCTCGCGCCGGAATGGGTGCTGGTCAAGTGGGCCGTCATCGCTGTGCTGGGGGCGTGCGTCTATCTCTATCAACGTCCCCTCCGCTTCTTCGTCTTGGTCCACGGCCGCCGCTTGCGGCGCTGGGGCCGCCGCTTGATCCGGCGCTAACCGCCATCGCGCCGGGCGCGTCTGGTTTTGGCCGTTCATCCTGGTGATCTTCTATGCATAACCGGGGGCCGGAATAATAGACATTCAAGCGGGGGATACTGCCAAAGCGGCTTAAGACCTTTGGCCGAGTAAAACTACATTATTGTCCCGATGAGGGAACCGGGGCAATCCTCCTACAGTGGTGGGGCAACTGACGGCAGATTGGTGTTCTTTCATCCATCGCTTGTCGCTGCCCCACCGCAGCGCTGGGTGCGGCAGTAGCCCATGCATGGCAGAAATGGAGGACGACCCATGCGATTCCCGCTTCGTCTGCTTCTTGTTCTCATGCCTCTCTTTCTCTTCAACGGTCTGCTTAGTCATGTGACGCTCGCCCAATCCAATCAGACGCCGATCACGGGCGTCTTTACGGGCTGCCTCCAGCTCAACGGCGAGGCCGGTAAGCTCAGTAATGTCGCCATCGGGCCGGCGCCTACCCAGCCGTGCAAGCCCAATGAGGCGATGATCCAGTGGAACAGCGCCGGCCCGCAGGGACCGCAAGGGCCGGAGGGGCCTCAGGGGCCGGCCGGCCCACAGGGAGCGAACGGTGAACCGGGGCCGCAAGGCGCGCCTGGCCCAGCCGGCCCACCAGGGGAGCCAGGGCCGATGGGGCCGCCGGGTCCCCAGGGACCGGCAGGTGTGGCGCCCAGCGGCGCGGTCCTCTTCTTCGATCTGCCTGCTTGCCCGGAAGGGTGGAGCGAGTATCAGACCGGTCGTGGCCGGGTGCTGGTCGGCTTGCAGCCGGGCGGCTCTCTCGGCGCAACGGTGGGCGCGCCGCTGGCCGACCAGGAGAACCGCAGCCATGCCCATGTGGTCGATCCGGCCCCCCAAACCACCGCGGCAGCCGGCGCCCATACTCACAGCGTCGCCGGCATGAACGTTTCCGTCAGTGGTGGGGCGCATCTCCATAATGTACCGGCCCCGACGGCTCCGATGTCAACTGCGGCAGTTGCCCCTGCGACAAGTGGCACGCCGGTCGTTGTCAGCGCCAGTTCCCACACCCATAGCATTCCTTCATCGGGCGCACACTCGCATACGTTTACCATTCCGACCAGGGACACCTCGTCCGTTGCAGACCATAGCCACGAAATAGATATTGCCCCGGCCATGTCTGGGCCGGCTTCGGCGGACCTGCTGCCCTATGTGCAGCTCTTGCTCTGTCGCAAGGACTAGCGAATCCGGCGCGCTTTCCGCCCACCGGCAGACACAGCAGCGTAGCTATACAGAGGCCGGGCGCATCCGCAGGGATGTTGCCCGGCCTGCGCTTGTCACGGGCTATCTCGCCAAGCCAATCTCCGCCAAGCCAATCTCCACAAAGTAAATTCTCACAATATGATATACTCCCCCTATGAGCATTGAGCGGCAGGCTAACCACGACCAGCAGGACCTTCAACGCCTTAACCGGGAGCTGTCCATCCTCAACAGCATCGCCCAGGCGCTCAACCGTGAGGTGGACCTGCACCGCGCCCTGGCGACAGTGCTGGCCCAGGTCGCCGAGCTGTTCGGGCTGCGCACCGGCTGGGTCTTTCTGGTAGACCCGGCGCGCGGCAACACCTATCTGGCCGCCGCTCACAACCTGCCGCCTGGCCTGGCGAATGCGCCGGAGCGTATGGCCGGAAGCTGCTACTGTCTCGACACCTACGAGGCGGGCGACCTGGAGGGCGCGGCCAATGTCAATATCATCATCTGTAGCCGGCTGAAAAAACTGGTCGCCGGCAGCGATGGGCTGCGCTTCCATGCCAGCATCCCGCTCTATGCTCAGGAGCAGAAGCTCGGCGTGCTCAACGTCGCCAGCACCGACTGGAGCGAGCTGTCCGAAGAAGATTTGCGCCTGCTCTACACGGTGGGCGATATGTTGAGCATCGCCATCACCCGCGCCCATCTTTTCGCACGCAGCGCCCAGCTCGGCGCCGTGGAAGAGCGCAACCGGCTGGCGCGCGAGATTCACGACACCCTGGCCCAAGGGCTGTCGGCCATCTCGCTCCAGCTTGAGACCGCGGACGCGTTGCTCGAAGCCGGCGGCGCTGCCCCCGGCCCGGAGCTGGCCGCCTACACAGCGCGCGCCCGCGCCTATGTGCAGCAGGCGCTGGCGTTGGCGCGCAGCAATTTGGACGAGGCCCGCCGCTCGGTGCTTGATCTGCGCGCCGCGCCGCTGGAGGGGCGCACGCTGGCGACGGCTTTGGCCGAGCTGGTCGTTGCCGATCCGCTGGCGCGCGAGCTGCCCATCACCTTTGAGCTGACGGGCGACGACCGGCCACTGCCTGTCCATATCGAGGCCGGCCTCTTTCGCATTGCCCAAGAGGCCCTTGCCAACATCGCTCGCCATGCCGAGGCTCAGAACGTGCGCGTCCATCTCTCGCTCTTGCCCGGCGAGGTCAGCCTGGTGGTCGAGGATGACGGCAAAGGCTTCGACCCGGAGCAGATTCCCCAAGGACGCTTTGGCCTGATCGGCCTCAACGAACGAGCCAGCCTGTTGGGCGGCAGCTTGCATCTGGAGAGCTGTCCCGGCATGGGCGCAAAACTGGTTGTCACTGTGCCCCTACAACCATGACCATGCCCAGAACCCTTCGCCTCCCCGACGGCAGCTATATGCGCCGTCTCGATGTTCACCATCTCCTTGAGTTCCTCTACGCCATGCAGTGCGTCCAGGTGGTGGGCATCAGCAATATCGGAAAATCGGCGCTGCTGCGCCTGCTGGCCCAGCCGGATGTCTGGATGCAAGAGCTGGGCGAGGCAGGCCATGAGTACCTGGCCGTCTATGTGGACTGCAACCGGATGTTGGAGATGAGCGACCAGGGCTTCTATGAGCTGGTGTTGCGTTGTCTCCAGGAGAGCAGCGCGGCCCTGGCCGGGTTGCCGGAGCTGAACGCCGCCTACGAGATGCTGGTGGCGCCGGCCAGCGAATTTCAGGTGCCGCTGGCCTTCAACCGGGGGCTGACCGCCGTGCTCCAGGCCACGCCCCAGAAGCTGGCGCTGCTCTTCGACGAGTTTGACGAGCCGTTTACCCAGATTGACCCGCGGGTTTTTCTGAACCTGCGCGCCCTGCGCGACCGCCACAGCGCCAAGCTGGCCTATGTGACGGCGACCGGCCAGCCGCTGCGCGCCGCCGCGACCGATCACCATTGCGCCGAGTTCTGCGAGCTATTCGCCCCCCATACCTGGTATCTCGCGCCGCTCACCCGGCCCGATGTCGAGCGCATGGTCCACCGCTACATGGATGCCTACGAAGCCAAGTTCACCGAAAGCGACGTAGACTTCATCTATGCCTGGGCCGGCGGGCACCCCAGCATGATCAACGGCGTCTGCCGGGTGCTGGAGGCAGCGCTGGACGAGCAGGAGCGGACGGCGCTCAAACCGGCGGAACGCCAGGAGTTTCATCAGGCAGTGGCCCGCCGGCTGCTGGCCAATGAGCATCTCGTCCAGGAATGTACCAAAATTTGGGAGTCGTGCAGCCCGGCGGAGCAGCAGGAGCTGTTAGCAGTCAGCCGGACCCAATACCAGCCCGACCGGCCTGTCCTCGCCGACTTGCAGCGCAAGTACCTGGTGATCCGGATCGAGGGCCGCTACCAGCTCTTTTGCCGGCTGCTCCAGGAGTTCGTGCGGCGTAAGACCCTCCAGGCCCCGCATGAGGGGACGCGGCTCTGGGTGGATGTGGAGGCCGGTGAGGTGTTGGTGGATGGTAAGCCGGTGGAGACGCTGACCAACCTGGAGTATCGCTTGATGCTGTTGCTCTTCTACAATGCCGACAAGATTGTGGACAAGTACAACATCGTCTCCGAAGTCTGGGGCGAAGCGTATCTGGACGAGGTGGACGACGCACGCATCGAAAAGCTGATCAGCCGGCTGCGCCAGAAGATCGAGCCGGACCCCAGCGCCCCCCGCTTTTTGACCACCGTGCGCGGGCGCGGCTACCGGCTGCTGCTCGCCAACCATGAGAGCGATTGAACGAGCATGATGGATTGTGCATGATTGCACGATACAGATTTGGGGCGCGTATCGCTCGCGGCTATACTAGGGGTTGATACGCATTGGCCTCTGTGCTCAACTCTCATGCTCGACTCGCATCCGCGTGGTCGCGCACGCTGTATGCTCAGGAGGAAGTCCCATGGCCGACATCGCGGGGGCAGCCGCCCCGCTTCAAGAGCCAGCCCAAGAACAACCTGCCCGCCAATCCACTGTCTATCGTGGTTCGTCCAATAACCTGGTGCCCGGCATCGCCTTTCTCTTTGCCGGTTTGCTCGCCTTCTCCATGGGCATGACGGACGTCTTCTTTGCCGAAGCGACCGCCTGGGTCTTTGTGATCTGGGGGCTGCTGTTTATCTACAGCGGCTTGCTGGACATCTATGAGACCTATGAGGTCACCGACGAGGCGCTGATCATCCGCAACCCCATGCGCCCCTGGGGCGCCACCAAGGTCTGGGATTGGGCGCATATCAAGCGGGTGGACATCGTGAGCAAGCGCAAAGACGCCCGGCCCCGTGATATCGTGCTGCAAGTCTATTATAACCCGGAGGGTGAGCTGGCGCTGGAGCGGGAAGACCGGCAGTATGACCCCTTCCTGGCCCAGCAGATCATCGAGCGGGCCGGGCTGCGCCCCGCCGACCGCTCCAACCCCAAGGACTTGCACAACCTGCCCCGCGGCAAGGCGACCTTTACTTGGAGCTAATCCTGTAAGGGACCGGCCCAGCGAAGCCTCCGTATCAAATCTATCGCAACTCTATTCGGCGATCTATCACCAGCAGCAAGCTGCAAAGCCAACGACAACCCGCCGCCGGCTGTGGGCCTTTAGAAAGAAGCAGAGAGGCATATGCGCCGCCTCTGGTTCGGTCTCCAGCCGGCGGCGGGTTGTTTCACTTCCGATCGTTGCAGCATTCCCCCTGCTCTTCTTGGCTTCCATGGCCCCATGATAGAATTCTCCCATTGATCCGAGTGATCCGCGCCACGATGGCCGCGCTGAAGGACCCTGCTCTATGCTGAAACCTGCCGAACTCTCTCTAGATGAGATGGGCGAGCTGGCGCAGTTCATCCCCGCCGCCGACCCAGAGGTAAAACTGCGGTACCGCCCCATCCCCTCCTTTGAGGAGACCACCCGCCGCAATATCATCCCCGTCTGCGAGCCGTCTCTGACCGGCAACGAGCTGAAGTATGTGCAGCAGGCCGTGGAGACCAATTGGATCTCCTCCCAGGGGAGCTTCATCCGCGACTTCGAGGCCCGCTTCGCCGAGGCGTGCGGCGCACGTTTCGGCATCGCCTGCGCCAACGGCACCGTTGCCATGCATTTGGCCCTGGCGGCGCTGGGGCTGGAGCCGGGCGACGAGGTGATCCTGCCCACCTTCACCATGATCGCGACCATCAACGCCGTCACTTACTGCGGCGCGACCCCCGTGCTGGTGGACAGCGAGCCGGACTATTGGCAGATGGATGTCGAGCAGGTCGCCGCCAAGGTCACCCCGCGCACCAAGGCCATTCTTCCCGTCCATATCTACGGCCATCCAGTAGACATGGACCCGCTGATGGAGTTGGCCCGCAAGCATGGCATCACTGTGATCGAAGACGCCGCCGAGGCCCATGGCGCCGAGTACAAGGGGCGGCGCTGTGGCAGCCTGGGCGACGCGGCCGGCTTTAGCTTCTACGGCAACAAGATCATCACCACCGGCGAAGGCGGCATGATCACCACCAACGACCGCGAGCTGGCGAAGCTCTGCTGGAACCTGCGCGACCATGCCTTTAGCACCGAGCGCCACTTCTGGCACAAGTTCATCGGCTTCAACTACCGCATGACCAACCTGCAGGCCGCGGTAGGGCTGGCCCAAGTGGAGCAGTTGGACAAGTTTGTGGCCGCGCGGCGGCGCAATGCCGCCGAATACACGTGCCGGCTCCAAGGAATTCCGGGCATCACCACCCCTCCCCAAGCGGAATGGGCCAAGAATGTCTATTGGATGTATGGCATCCTGGTGGACCGTGAAGAGTTCGGCATGAGCCGGGATGAGCTGCGCCGGGCGCTGGCCGAGCAGGGCGTCGAGACCCGCACCTTTTTTATCCCGATGCATTGCCAGCCGATCTACTGGCGGGCCTTCAAAGGCCAGCGCTACCCGGTCGCCGAGCGCCTCTGCCGGGATGGGTTTTACCTGCCTTCGGCTTCGTCGCTGACTCTGGATGAGATCGAGTATGTGACGGATGTGATCCGTCAGGTCTGCCCAAATCGCTAACGCCGATCAACCGACCTACCCCTTGAGACGATTCTCCTCCCCGATGAGCCTGCTGCTGGTCGCGCTCTTCGCCACAGCAGCCATCCGTAGCGCCTGGCTTAGCGACGACGCCTATATCACCTTGCGCAGTGTGGATAATCTGATCCACGGCTACGGCCCGGTCTGGAATGTGGGCGAGCGTGTCCAGTCCTATACCCATCCATTGTGGATGCTGATCCTGGCCGCCGGTCGGCTGGTAACCGGCGAGTACTACTACACCACGCTGGCCCTTTCGTTGCTGCTCTCGACGGTAGCCGTCTGGCTGGTGGTGCAGCGGTTGGCGACCCGGCCCGCCAGCGCCTGGTTTGCGGCTGCGGCGCTCATCTTGTCACGCTCCTTTGTGGATTACTCCACCTCCGGGCTGGAGAACCCGCTGGCCCATCTCCTGCTGGCCGCCTTTCTGGTGGTGCTGCTGCGCCGGCTACCGTCACCGGGCCGCTTGTTCTCGCTGTCGCTCTTGGCCGCCTTGGGCGTCCTGACCCGCCATGACCTGATCCTGGTCTACGGGCCGCTGCTCCTCTATGCCTGGGGACAGACGCCTGGCCGGCGCGCCTGGCAGACTCTCCTGTTGGGCTTCCTGCCCGTGCTGCTTTGGGAGCTGTTCTCGCTGGTCTACTATGGCTTTCCCTTTCCCAATACTGCCTACGCCAAGCTCAACACCGGCATCGAGCGGAGCGAGCTGGTGCGCCAGGGCAGCCTCTACCTCCTCCACACCTTTGTCTTTGACCCGGCGGCTGCGGCGACCGTGATGGCCGGCCTGGCTGCGGCGGTTCTGGCAAGGCGACCGGTCTACCGCTGGCTTGCAGCCGGCGTAGCCTTATACCTGGTCTACATCCTGGTCATCGGCGGCGACTTTATGGCAGGCCGCTTTATCACTGTGCCCCTCCTGGCGGCCCTGGCGATCTGGATCGGCCAGATGGATGCCCTGCCCGCCCGCCTGCGCCTGGCCGCCGCCGCGCCCATCTTGCTGGCCGCGTTGCTGGCCTTGCGCCCGGCGACGATGGCCCTGCCGCCGGATGAGCAGACCCTTGCCCCACAGAACGGCATTTCCGACGAGCGCGCCGCCTATACCAGCCGGCACGGGCTGGCGACCGCGACCAGGCTCAACCGGCTGGTGGACGAGGGGCGCGTCCAGGGCACGGCGGAGCCGCAGTTGGCAAGTGACTGTGGCGGCATCGGCATCCGCGCCTTTCGCGCCGGTCGCTTTACCTATCTGGTAGATGCCTGCGGGTTGAGCGACCCGTTGCTGGCGCGACTGCCCGCATTCTATACCCCAGACTGGCGTATCGGTCACTTTCGACGCATAATTCCCACTGGCTATCTTGGTACATTGCGTACCCAAGAGAACCGGCTGGCGGACCCAGGGCTGGCCGCCTATTATGAAAAACTGCGGCTGATCGTCCGGGGGCCGCTCTGGAGCCGCGAGCGCCTACGGGCGATCTGGCAGTTGAACACAAGGTCAGCGAGTGAGTGGGTGGATGTCGAGCACTACCGCTACCCGGACGCGCCGGTCTTTGCCGCCGGCGAGCTGGCGCGTGCTGCCTCTAACGCGGCGGGTGAGGCGGGCCGGTCCTTTCCCGTCGCCGGCTTCTATGTCGCCTTCGACGAGCCGAGCCGCGCCCGCTACCTGCTGCTGGGGGTCGCTTGCGACTCGTTTTATATGACCTATGCTCGGTCGGGAGGAGAGGCGGGCGCCTGGCAAGAGCGGCGCATCTGGCGCCAGACGGTGAACTCGCCTGCCCTAATGATGGGGGATGAGCCGCTGGTAGTGGTCGAGCCGCCGCCCGCTGCGGTCGAGGCGGGCTTTGACCGCGTTCACCTGATCCCGCGTCTGTGTGAAGAGCAGTCGCTCGCCTTTGTCGAGCCGGTGGCCGGCCTGGATGCGCCATTGACCCTTGAGCAAATGGCCGAGCTGTACTATTTCTTCTACTACCGGCAAGTAGGGCCGCGGCGCGAGACCATGCTGGCCGGGCTGTTGGAGCGGATGGGCCAGGCGGAGCCGGCGAGCTGGCAGGCGCTGCCGCTGCTCAAGCAGATGGCGCTGTTGGCGATGCCCGTCCCCGCCCTGCACCGGCTGGCTGCAAGCCGGCTGCCGCCCCCTGCAACCCTGGCGAGCGCCGCAGGGGAGCCGCTCCTTCAGGTGTACGGTCTGGCGCTGGACCAAACTCGCGAAGGGATCGAGCTTGACCTCTATCTAGAGGCGTTGGCGCTGCCGCTCGGCGCGCTCTATCTGGCTCCGGCGGCAGGTGCGGATGGGCCGCGTTACGACGTGATGCCGGAAGAGGGCTGGCAGCCGGGGTTGGTGCAAAAGGTATCGGTGGATGTGCCGGTGGAGGTCGTGATAGACGCGGCGACATCCGCCGCAAACGCCCCATCCGCTTTGCCGGCCCTGGAATTGTGCGCCGGCGCCTCGACCGCCGAGCAGCCGGCGCGCTTTTTGCCCATAGATGGGCCATGCATTTCGCTTGCCGAGCTTCACGGGGGTGAATGAGTAGACTAAAAACATAGGCAGACTCCAAAATAAGTGCAACGATCAAAACCATATCCAACCGTAAAATGCACGTCGCCGGGCGCTGCCGGCGACCTTCAATCTTGAGGAGATACCAATGAGCAACCGACCCACTGTCAAAAAATGCGTCCTCGCCTATTCGGGCGGGCTGGACACCAGCATCATCGTGCCCTGGCTGCGCAACAACTACCACTGTGAAGTCATCTGTTTTTGTGCCAATCTGGGCCAGGCCGACGAGCTGGAGGGGCTGGAGGAGAAGGCGCTGGCTTCGGGCGCAAGCAAATGTTATGTGGAGGACCTGCGCGCCGAGTTTCTCACCGATTATGTCTTCCCGACCATGCAGGCCGGCGCGATCTACGAGCGGGAATACCTGCTGGGCACCTCCTTTGCCCGGCCACTCATCGCCAAGCGGCTGGTCGAGATCGCCGAGCTGGAGGGCGCCGACGCAGTGGCCCACGGCGCGACCGGCAAAGGCAACGACCAGGTACGCTTCGAGCTGACCGTCATGGCTCTCAACCCCACCCTGCGTATCATCGCCCCCTGGCGCGAGTGGAATATCCGCGGCCGTAAGGATGCGCTGGACTATGCCGCCGAGTACAATGTGCCCGTCAAGGCGACCGCCGAACGCATCTACAGCCAGGACCGTAACCTCTGGCATCTGAGCAACGAGGGCGGCCCGCTGGAAGACCCCTGGAATGAGCCGCCCGCTGACATGTTCGAGTGGACCACCGCGCCGGAGCAGGCGCCCGACCAGCCGGAGTATGTAGAGCTGTACTTCCGCCGCGGCATCCCGGAGCGCATCAACGGGGTGGCGCGCGGGCCGGTGGGGCTGATGGAGGAGCTGAACGCGCTCGGCGCCAAGCATGGCATTGGCCGGGTGGATATTGTCGAGAACCGGCTGGTGGGCATGAAGAGCCGCGGCGTCTATGAGACCCCCGGCGGCACCATCCTTTACAAGGCCCATGCCGCGCTGGAGCAACTCTGCCTCGACCGAGAGACGCTGCACTTCAAGCAGCAGGTAGGGCTGCGCTATGCCGAGCTGGTCTATAACGGCCAGTGGTTCACCCCCTTGCGCCAGGCGCTGGACGCCTTTGTCCAGTCCACCGAGCAGAACCTGACCGGACAGGTGCGGCTCAAGCTCTACAAGGGCAATGTGATCCTGGCCGGGCGCAAAAGCCCCTATAGCCTCTATCGCGAGGACTATGTTACCTTCGACGCCGATGATGTCTACAACCAGGCCGACGCCAATGGGTTCATTCGCCTCTTCGGGCTGCCCCTCAAGGTGGCGGGGATGTTGAAGGTGGAGGGCAAGGGCGTCAGCGAGTATGAGTCGCCGGATTACAGCGAGTTCAAGCGCGACTAGACGATTAAGCGCCGGTCTAATCGCTAGTCTAATCGTCAGTAGGTTCGGTGAGTGCGGTGAATACCTCCATCGTCGCCCTAGCTCCGGCCCATGCAGCGGCGGCAGCCCGGCTGCATATCGAGAGCCAACCGGGCGCCTTCCTGCCCAGCCTGGGGCCGGGGGTGCTGGCGGCGCTCTACCGCACGTTGCCGGCGACGACAGTAGGCTTTGGCTTTGTGGCGGTCGCGCCGGCGGAGCATCCACCGGCGTCGCCGGTCGTGGGCTTTATCAGCGCGACCAGCAGCGTGGGCCGTCTCTTTGTTGAGGTGGGGGGGGCGCTGCTGCCCCCCCTGCTGGCTCGCCTGGCGCGCCGTCCTGCGCTGATTGGCCGCAGCCTCCAGACCCTGCTCTATCCGCTGCTCACCGGCGACGCTCACGATAAGACGCCATCGCCGGTGGAGGGCGGCTCCGCCGAGCTGCTCTCCATCATGGTCGAGCCGGCGTGGCGCGGCCAGGGCATCGGCGGCCAACTGCTCGACGCGCTGGTCTCCGC
>DATLZJ010000262.1:0-5150 GCA_035574055.1 Caldilineaceae bacterium | reverse complement strand
ATGCCGGAGATGGCGCTGCGCCTCTTGGCCCATCGCTATACGCCGCCCACCTTTGGCGACCGGGTGCGGCGGGCCTTTCACAACCCGCCCAGCGATGATGAGCTGCGCGATAACCGGCTGCGCTTTCAGGCGCTCTTGCAGCAAGGCGCGGCGTGGAATAAGGAGCTGCAAGCGCTCTATGACCAACTCTGCCGGTGGGCGCCTCGCCTGCTGGATGGTGAAGTCCTGGTGAACTTCTATCTGGACGGCCTGCTCCGCCCGCTGCTGGCTGTGGGCCGGATTGACCTGGTTTGGCGGCTGCTGCCCCAAGTGCGCGATGCCCTCAGCGCCAGCAGCGGCGATAAGCACGCTATGCAGGTGCAGCGGGTGGCGACCTTGCTGGCGAAGGAGGCAGCGGCCCACTTTAGCCCCGCTGGCCAGGCAGCGGGCGTGACGCCGGCCCCTGTGTTAGACGGCCATGAATCAAGCGGCCATGCCGCAGAAGGCAATGCAGAACGCCATGCGCCGGATGTAGACCCCTTCGAGGCGCACGCCGCGCTGGGGCGCTTCATGGTCGAGCTGTGGCAGGCCGATCTCCAAAAGGGACTATGGCAAACCATCCATGGCGTCGAGGGGACGCTCCCGCTCCTGCTGGCGCTGGAAGGGCCGGATGCGTTGGTGGTGCTGGCCCAAACAGTCGCTAAGGAAGGCAGCCAGTGGACGCAGTAGGCGAAGGTCGCCAGGCCGCGCCGGTCTGCTAACCCGCCGCCAATCGCTCTGGGCATTGCCGCCGTTATTTGGGTGTAGTCGGTTCTTTTTCCCTAACCCAAAAGAGAGGCGTCATATGCACTGGACGATGGAGGGGGGCGGTCGCCGGGCGAGCCGGTCAGGCCGCCGGCTGTTGAGCGTGGCGCTGCTGGCGCTGCTGGTCACGACCGGCATGAGCGGCGCCAGTCCAGAGGGCGAGCGAACGGCGCAGGCTGCTATGCCCGACGCCGGCCTCAGCGTGACGAGCAGCGGCCCCGCGGAGGTCGGTGAAGCCGTCCTGCTCAGCGCCGGCCCTGTTGCGGATGGGGAGGTTGGCTACATGTGGGACTTCGGCGACGGCCGGCGCGGCAGCGGTGCAACGGTGCGTCATACCTATATGGCCGCCGGAGACTACATGGTGACGGTCACAGCCCGCAGCGACGCAGGCGAGCAACAGGCCCGGATCGCAGTCCAAGTAGCCGATCATGTGGTGCGCGTGATTGACAGCGACTACGACCCAAGAGAGCTAACCATAGATGTAGGCGACCGGGTCATCTGGACCTTTGACGCCTTCCTCCCCCACAGCGTCACCGCCGATGACGGCAGTTTCGAGCAGCCGCTCGGAACCAACTGGCCCGACTTTAGCCATACGTTTGACGAAGCCGGAGAGTTTGATTACCATTGCAGCCTACATGGCGGCCCCAACCGCATCGGCATGTCCGGTACGGTGACTGTAGAGGGGAGCGTGCCCCCACCACCGCCTGAGAACCGACTCTTCATACCCTTGCTCTTGAGCTAATCTGTTTTGAACGAGCCTATAGGTACGGCATCGGCGCCACAAGCGGCGCGCAGACCAGCCGCGTAGGTGCGGTATCCTTACCGCACAAGCGTGTCAGGTCAGGACATGCGTGCCACAAGGGCGACGTTTGGCAAAGCGGCGGCAACCGCATGACGCACTCACGTTACAGGCATGCCACCGATTAAGCGAGTTTTCTGCTAATCTATCGCCCTGACGATGGTCCTATAGCCTCGGTCAGTGGGGTGGGTGTTCCACCGACCGAGGTCATCTTCTGGCCGGTCCGAGTCCGCTCATCCCGGCCCCACCCATAGACGCAATGCCGGCTCCCAACCGGAGCGCGCCAACAGAAAGGAATAATGCTTTGCAACGCAATGTTCCTCCGCATTCGAGGCATCAGCAAAGGCTGCGGCGGCTCCTGCTTGTCCTCTGGCTGACCGGCCTATTGCTCCAGCCGGCGCCCTCGCCTCTGCTGGCTGCGGGCGACAGCCCCTTCTCCAGCGCCGCCGTTGAGCACCTGGTGATTCCACCTGATGGCCCGGCGCAGATGCCGGTGCTCTACGTCCACGGTTGGTCCGACGATGGCGCCCTCTTTGCCCGCGGCCAACGCGAGAAATGTTACGACCCCTCAACCCAGAAAAAGCCAAGCGGCACGACCTATCTTGCCGGCGCCGGTTTGGAAAACTGGATCGTCCAGTGGTGGTCCACCGACAGCGACGGCTTTGCCGAGCCGGGGACTACCGCCGACATGGGCTATGCCTTCTTGGTCAGCGCCCAAGAAGCCGAAGACCAGTCGGTCTGGATGGACGACGGCGATTACACGTTGCAAAACCGACCCTGCCCCGGCGCGCTGGACCTGCTCCTTGCCAACCCGCTCAACGACATCAGCAATGTGCTGATTGCCAACACCTACAATGACAGCGGCAGAGTCTCCGAACATGCCAAAGACCTGCTCGATCTGCTGCGCGGCGAGCAGCGACCTGGCGGCAGGCTGGAAGGGGCGCGCCAGGTCAACATCATCACCCACTCCAAGGGCAGTCTGGTCGCTCGCGCCATGCTGCACATGGCCGCCCAGAACGGCCCCCAGGATGCCGAGCGGGTCGCCAACGCCGTCTACAACGCGCCGCCCTTTGCCGGTTCGTCGGTGGCGCCGCTGGCAATTACCCTTTTTTTTGAGACGCCGCTGGACCCAGAGGACATTTTCCTCGACGAATGGTTCATCGAATCCTACGGCACCCTGTTGATCGGCGAGCCGGTGGGCGAGGTGATCGAAATCCTGCTGGACGACTTGCTCCGCATCTCCGGCATCGAGGGAGGGCTGGATGCGGTGGCCCTCGTCCTGCCACCCGGCTCGCTGTCCATCCTAGAGATCCTCAAGACCGAAGCCTGGGATGTCGCAGGCCGGGCCTTTTGGGGAGAGTTCGCCGAGACCGAGGAAGCCGAAGCGGTCATGCTCCTGATCGAGCTGATCCGTCCGTTGGTCACAGCCTTTATGGGCTTTCCGGCTGCGCCTGCGCTCTATGACCTGCCGCCGGATGCGTATCATGTCACCCAATACAACAACACCGGTTACGCCAAGCAGTTCATCACCTATGGCACCGGGCCGGTCGTTGACTTCGGCGCAACCCTCTTTCCCTGCCGGGCGGATGGGCCGTTCACCAATCCCACCCTGCCGTGCGCCGATGCCATTGCCGCCGACCCGTCGCGGCTGGGCAACCCCGACGACCAGCTCCGCAACTACGATGATGTGGTGGTCGCCCAGGGCAGCGCCATTCTCCTCTCCCAAACCGACGGCTTTGGCCCGCGCATGACGCTGCTCGACTCGGCCACCGTCTGGCACGGCGACACGGTAGACGACCCCACCGTCTTTGGCCCCAAATGGCTGGAAGCCCTGCTCGCGCCGCCTACCTCGCTGGTGCTGGATGGGCTGATCGAGCCGGTGGACACAGCCCAGCGCAGCTATGTGGTCTCCACCGGCACACAGTTCAGCTTCAGCAGCCAGCCGACCCGCGTCCAGCACAGCGCCTCCGGCCCGGCAGCCTTTAGCTTTGATGTAACCGTATCGGCCGCGGCCTACCAGTACCGAGTGGTCAAGTTGGACGGCAGCGGCAGCCCGCCCTCGGACTGGGTGCAGGTGGGGACTAACGGCGCAGTCAGCTTTGAGACACTGCGCACGACCTATGGTCTGGACAATGTGCCCTTTGCGCTGGAGTGGCGCAGCATCAACGGGCGCGGCGGCCGCGAGCATATTCGCAGCGCTCGTTTTGTCATCGCGCCTCCCGCGCCCCAGATCGTCAGCGACCAAATTCTCACGCCTAACCCTGCCGAGGTCCACCGGCGACCCATCAGCGAGTTGTATGGTCGGGCGGTACGCGGGACGATCCTGGCGCAGCTCAATAACCCGCTGCTCCCGATCATCCAGTCCAACCCGGAGGCCCAGTGGGTGTTGCGCGCGCCTGCCAACAAGGCGTATGTCGCCGTCTTCAGCCACCGCGGCGGCGTGGACTATGCCTGGGATGACCCGAACCTGAGCAACCCGACCCGGCAGGAGAATGTGGCCGCGCTGACCCTGCCGCTGGCCGGGCTGAGCGAGGGGCTGCACCGGCTCACCTTCGAGACCTTCAACGCCGTCGGCGAGCGTTCTCCCCGGCAGCATATCTTCTTTCTGGTGGACAACACGCCGCCGGCTGTCACCTTCCAGGCCAGCGCCAACCATGCGCTCGGCTACTTGGTCGGCCTCAATACGCCCTTGAGCTACAGCGTCCACGATGTCGCCTCCAACGGCGGGACGGGCAGCCTTAACGTGCCGGGGCATCCTGCCGGCGTCATCCCGCCGGATACGGTCTTTACCCTGGGCGAAACCACGCTGGACGAGCAGGGCAAGGCCGCAGGCCAGGTCGGCGCGCAGGTGACGCTCAACGCAACCGGGCGCGACTGGGTCAACAACAGCACGACCACCAGCATCCAGGTCTATTACGACTGGACCCCGCCCGCCATTAGCCTTGTCGAGGTGGACGCGCTGCCCACTGCCGGCGGCTATCGCACCTTCACCGACACCGTGCACCTGACGCTCAACATTACCGAGCAGGGGGCCGGGCTGCTGCCCGTGGTCGCCCATCCCCTCACCGCCGACGGCAATCAACTGGTCAGCGATCCCTTTGTGCTGGGCGGCAACGGCGGCTTTCCAAACGCCTTTGCCGGGACGGTGCGCCTTGCGCCGGGGCTGAATACCGTGACGGTAGTGGCCCAGGACTCGGTCGGCAACAGCAGCACGCTGTCGCTCCAAATCGAATACAATCAAGCGCCCTTTGACCAGGAGCCACTGGAACTGATGACGCCCCGGCTCAACATCAAGTGCTATTCGCCCACCGGCGCGCCGGCGACTTGTATTCCGGGCACGATAAACAAGTGGAATAGCTCCTTCTACGGCGATGTCTTTGCCTTTAGCTCCCAAGGCAATGCCTTTGTGCAAGAGGACACCAACGGCGTCGAGGATATCTTTGTCTGGCGCAATGGCAGCCTGCTGCGCGCCAGCGTCAATGCCGAGGGCGAACAAGCCAATGACGACTCCAGCCACCCGGCTGTCTCCGGCAATGGGCGCTATGTCTACTTCCGCAGCCAAGCTACC
>DATLZJ010000261.1:0-5551 GCA_035574055.1 Caldilineaceae bacterium | reverse complement strand
GCGGGTGAGCAGGTATCACCCGCGCCGGGTGATTTTGCAGATGATTTACGCTCGCCATCAGTGAGCAACATATCATTGCGCTACAAGTGGGACAATCCGAACTACGGGGGGACGCTTACCGGTCTCTGGTGTACAGCTTTGCGACAGTCTCTCTATGTGAGATGGCTATGCTTTCTTCGCCCACATCTATACTCTAGTCTATGCTCTAGTCTATACTCTAGAGACGTGTCAACAGACAAAAGGTTCTGGGAAAGCGTCCTGCCCACGCGCCGGGGTTCATGAGCCCCAGTCTATGCGCGGGCTTGGCGCGTCTAGCAAGCCTAACTCGCGCGCTGTCATGCGCGCCTCCTCCCGGCTATGCACATCCAGCTTGCGGTAGATGCTCTGTACCTGGGTCTTGATCGTATTCGGCGAGACGACCAGCGTCTGGGCGATCTCGGCGTTGGTCAGGCCCGCGCACAAGAAGCGCAGCACCCGTTGCTCCTGGGGGCTGAGCGGCTCGATCAGCAGCGCCGGTTCGGGCCGGCCTTTCGGTGGGGCCTGTGTCTGGGCGAAGTCGCGCAGCAGCGTGCGCGCATAGGCGGCCAGTGGCTCCTGCCGCAGCTCGCGCAACAACTCGCGCAGCAAGGCGGCGACAGGCGCCCCCGCATCCAGGAACAGCCGCCGGTAGCCTGCCGTCTGGCCCAGCGCCAACGCCGTCGTGAGCGCCTGCTTGGCCTGCGCCGCTTGCTCCTGGGCAGCATGGGCCAGCGCCGCCAGCAACGCCATCTCTGCGGCATGGCGCAACCGTCCCTTGGCCTGAGCCTCGGCCTGCCACTCCTCCAGCCGGCGCCGCGCCTCGTCGGGCCGGCCCTGGGCGATCAGCAGCCGGGCGGCGATCATCGCCTCCGCCTCTTGCTGCATCCGGAACGCGCCGGTCTCTCGGTCCCCCCACGCGACCCACCAACGTTGGGCAGCCTCTACTGCGCCGGCGGCAAGGTAGAGCCTGGCCTGCGCCGCCTCGATTTCCTGGTATAGAAAGGGCCACTGCTGCTGCGAGACTTGTCCCATCAGCGCTTGGAGCAACGCCTGCGCCCGGTCAGCCTGGCCCTGCGCCTGCCAGACGCGCGCCAGCACCAACGAGGCATGAACCAGGTGATACTCCTCGGCCAGTTGCTCACCGATGGCGCGCGCCTGGGAGGCCGCTTCCTCCGCCGCCGCAAGATCATTCCACTCCAGACAGACGGCGCCCAGGCCCGTCAGCGCCCAGGCTTGGTGAACCAGCGACTGGTAGCGTTCCATCGGCGCCGATTGCGTCGCGGCGACGATCTGCCGGTAGAAGGTGGCGGCTTGCTGTAGCTCGCCCAGGGCGGCCGCACAGTCGCCCAGCAGTTGCATGGCCGACAATTTACCGTAGATATTGCCAACCGTCTCGTTGAGGGTGTAGGCCGTCATCCCTGTCTGCCGCGCCGTATAAATCTCCCCGGCCATCTGCTCCTCTACGCCGGTGAAGGTGAGGATAACGGCGCGCCAGTGCCGGTCATCCTCCGGCAAGAGCGTGAGCGCACGGCGGGCCGCGGCAAAGGACTGGCTGGGGTCTCCCGCCCACCAATAGGCGAGGGCGCGCACGGCCTCCACCGCGCCCAATCGAGGCCGGTTGTCCTCCGCCTGCCAGGTCCGCTCCGCCATCGCCAGCGGCGCTTGGAGCCGCACGATGGTGGCCGGTGAGCGCCGGTCTCCACTAAAGAGGATCGCCAGGGCATAGGTGAGCGCGAGCGCCGGATGGGGCTGGAGCATCTCATGGGGCAGTTGCTCCAGCCAGCGCCGCAAGGTGTGATACTCGGCGATGATGTGGCCCGGCCCTAGCGCCTGTTGGATCAAAGTCGCTGCCCGTGCAAACGCCTGGCCGCGCAGCGCGCTCTCGATAGCCTCGTTCAGCAGCCCATGCGCCTCGTACCAACGGCTCGCCTTCTCATGCAGCGCGGCGATCTCGGTTTCTCCCAACCGGCGGCGGGCGTAGTGGCGCATGGCTTCGGCAAAGAGGCCATGATAGTGATACCAGTGACCGGCGTCGTCCAGCGGGATCAGAAAGAGATTCGCCTGGGTCAGTTGCTCCAGCAGCAGCGCGCTGTCCTCGCGGCCCGTCACCGCATCGCAGAGCGAGCCGGTCAACCGGTCGAGAAAGGCAGTTTGCATGAGGAACGCCTGGACAGGGGCCGGCTGCGCGGCCAGCACCTCACCGGCCAGATAGGCCGAGAGATGGCCGTGGCTGCCGGAGAAATTGGCGAGATAATGCTCGACCTCTGCCGACGTCTGTCGCCCCTGGACGGCCAGGGAGGCCAGCCGCAACCCCACCGCCCATCCCTCGGTGCGGGCCGCCAGCCTCGCCACCGTCTCAGGCGAGAGGGGCGCCGGCACTGTCTGCCGGAGAAAAAGCTCGATTTCTGCATCCGAAAAACGTAGGTCGGGCGCGCCTAGCTCATGCAGCTCATGGCGCGCCCGCAGCCGCGCCAGCGGAAAGGGCGGCGCCTGGCGCGTCAGGAGGATCAAATGGAGGGCGGCGGGCAGGTGATCGATCAAGAAAATCATCATCTCATGGAGGCGCGGCAGCTCGATCAGATGGTAGTCTTCCAGGATCAACACGCAGCGGCCCGTAAGCTGGGCCAGATCGTTGATAAAGGAGGCCAGAACCGCGTCAAATGGAGGTTGCCCAGGCCCATGGAGCAGAGCCAGGGCGGCGCCCCCCAGCAGGTTGCCGCCTTCCCTCCCGTGCTCGGTCGCGCCTGCCGGCGCAAGGCGCGCCTGGCAAGCCGTAATGACATAGCGCCAGAAGCGCACCGGCTCATTGTCGCCGGCGTCGAGCGTCACCCAGGCCACGCGCGGCCCATCCGCGTGCTGCTCCTGCATGGCCGCCCACTGGCTCAAGAGCGTGCTCTTGCCAAATCCGGCAGGGGCCGAGACCAGGGTCAGCTTGCGCGCAAGCCCCTGGTCAATCCGGGCCAGCAAGGCAGTACGGGGGACAAGCGGGGCGCTCAAACGGGGCGGCGCCAGCTTGGTGCGCAGAAGTTGCTCTCCGGTAGTAAGCGCCATGGGCTGAATTGTATCGCGGAACGCCTGGTCCATGGTCTGTTTGCCTCCGTTCCCCTGGATTTCCTGCCATCTCCTGCCAGTACGAGCGGACCTGCGCAACGGTTTCACGCTTGCTTGCTTCCCTGCTCGTTTCTTGATCCAGGCTGCGCCCTCGCGCGGCTATAGCATATCAACTCGCGTCTATTGTAGATATGATCCATGATATTCAAGTTCATGATGCTAGACCTATGAAACTGCGCGCAAACGTCCTGCCGGCCACGTCCTGACCGGCAGACACGCAGGCCCCAAGCGCGCTAATTTGGGGACGCCGGCGCCGCGGACTGGCCGTCCGGCCTAACCACTTGGTGAGGACCGCGCCTAGCCACCTACCTAGCGACGGGCTGGCCGCGATGTGCAAGACTGTAGCTGGATGAACGTAGCTACAAGGGCCGGGCGCGCCCGGCAAATAAGGACCAAAACCCTAAGGACCAAGACCCTAAGGACCAAGACTATGTGGAGAATCATTCAACTGATAGTGCTGGCGCTGCTCGCAGTGATCGCCGTTGCCCTCGCCTATGGCGCTCGCCGCTGGCAGTCCACCACCAACGAGATGCGCGCGCGGCTGGAGGCGGCGCGCCTGCCCCTCACGGTCAAAACCTATCACATTGAGGAATTGGAGGGGCTGCCCGCGCCGGTGCAACGCTACTTTCGCACTGTACTGACAGACGGCCAGCCCATCCTCGCGGCGGTCAGCGTGGAGCACACAGGTACTTTCAACATGAGTGAAAGCGGCGAACAGTGGCGACCGTTTACCTCGACCCAACGGGTCATCACCCGGCGACCGGGCTTCGACTGGGAGGCCCGGATGCCGATGGCGCCCGGCCTGGTGGTGCGCGTCCATGACGCCTATATCGCCGGTGAAGGGATTCTGTATGCGTCGTTGTTTGGGCTGGCGCCGGTGGTGAACCTGCGCGACACACAAGAGGTAGCGCGGGGGGAGCTGATGCGCTTCTTTGCCGAAGCCGCCTGGTATCCGACGGCGCTGCTGCCCAGCCAGGGGGTGCAATGGCAGACGGTAGATGACCGCTCGGCCCAGGCTACGCTGCACGACGGCGAGATCACGCTGACGATGCTCTTTCGCTTCAACGACAGTGACTTGATTGAGTCGGTGCGCGCCGAGGCGCGCGGGCGAACCATCGGCAACGCGGTGATCCCCACCCCGTGGGAAGGCCGCTTCAGCCACTATGAGCGGCGTGAGGGAATGCTGATCCCCCTGGAAGGGGAGGTGGCCTGGCTCCCGCCGGAAGGGGCGCACCCCTACTGGCGCGGCCGCATCACAAGCATCCAATACGAGTTTGCGGAGTAATGGCACCCGAATCTGATAGGCGCCCCCCATATCCGCTTCTCCATCTCCACCTCTCCATATCCAGTTGTCCCGTAGAACCGTCACATCAGGTATACTCTCTTTGATTGAATATGCCCGGCGGTAAGGATACCGCCGCTACGATTGTGCTGGTGTGTGACAGGGGGCAGGCGGATGGCCGGGAACGAGACCATGAGACCGGGCGAGATGTGGCTGACCGACGAGGAGGCGCGCGCCCTCTATACGACAAGCGACGCAGCCCATGACTTTGACCATGTGCTGCGGGTGACTCGCCTGGCCCACTATATCGCCGAGGCTGAGGGGGCCGACGTGACAGTCGTGCGGCTGGCGGCGCTGTTGCATGATGTGCCCGCCCAACCGGAACCGATCAGCGCTGGCGATCGTCGCCGAAATCACCATCAAGCCGCGGCGGCCTTTGCCCGGCAATGGCTGGCGCAACGAGGGCTGGGAACTGAGCAGACCGCGAATGTCGTTCATGCCATTGAGGCGCACCGCTTCCGCCGGCCCACGGTGCAGCCGCAGACGTTGGAGGCTCAGTGTCTCTACGACGCCGATAAGCTGGACAGCATCGGCGCCACCGGCATCGCCCGCGCCTTTGCCTATGCAGGCGCCCATCACAGCCGCCTCTGGACTGAACCCTGGACGGCTGCGCCGGCTTACGAACAACGGCCCTCCGGCCCTGCATACACGCCGGTCCATGAGTATGTTTACAAACTACAGCGCATCTTACCCACCTTATACACACCCACGGCGCGCCGGATCGGCGCCGAGCGACACGCCTTTATGCAAAGCTTTTTTGACCGTTTGGACGCTGAGATGCTCGGGCTGGCATAACGCCGGCGCAGCCGCCATGAGCCGGTGACAGGTTTATGAGAGATACTATGCACCACCTTCGCTTGAATCGCCGCGCGGTCTGGGCGTTCCTGGCCGGGTGGCTCTTGTGGTTGGCCGTGGGGCCAAAGGTTGCCCTGGCGCAGCCGCCCGACGGCGCCGCGCAGCCTGCCGCCCAAGAGATGGCCCATCTGCTCAATGCAACGGCCCCGCCCGTGCCCCCCTTTGTCCCCGGGGTGGTGCTGGTGGGCGTGCAGGGCGAGCCGGCAGGCGGCGGCAGCGCAACGG
>DATLZJ010000260.1:0-4044 GCA_035574055.1 Caldilineaceae bacterium | reverse complement strand
GGCGCTGGCTGCGTTGAAAGGCAACACCCACCACCCACCTCTCCCCCAGCCCCATGTCATTTTACTCGACCTCAACCTGCCGCGCATGAGTGGGCTGGAATTTCTGCGCGCCCTGCGCCAAGACCCCGAGCTTCGCCCCAGTGTCGTCTTTGTCTGGACGACCTCCACCAATCAAGCCGACATCCAGGCCGCCTATGAGCAGGTCGTCGCCGGCTATCTGGTCAAATCACGGGTAGGCGCCAACCCCGCCAAGCTACTGGACTTGCTTCAATCCTACTGCCAGATGGTCATCTTTCCCACATAGGCCGGCGTTTTCCAGCGCTATTGGTCGTTCAATCATCGGTCTTTCTCGTGGCTCGCTCCCCTTGTGTTGCTATCGGTTCATACAACGATAGGAGCAGGCGGCGCCTTGCTCCTTTGCCGGCTTACGGCTACAATTGGCTGTTAGATGGATTCACGGATTGCCGATTGTCCCAACCTGACCGACAACGACCGGGAGCGGCTACAGCGCATTGAGGCCGCGCTGCCCATCACGGCGGATGTCAGCCGCGCCGATCTGCTGCTTTGTTGTCTGCTCAGCCCTCGGCAAGCCCTCGCCCACCAGATCCTTGTTGCCTACCATGCGCTGCCCCTTTCCATCTCCTCTCACTATCAAGCGGTCGCCACCGGCCGCGTCTACAGCGGCGATGAGCAGCCTTTGATCTTCCAGGCGCTGACCCACGGGCGCGGTGGTCGCCGCCAACTTGAGATCGTCACCAGCGGCGCGCCGGTGATCCAGGATGTCTACCCGATCTTCAACGAGGAGCGACGGGTGATCGCTGCGCTGGCGATTGAGACGAACATGATCGCCCATGAGCGCCAGCGCCGCCGCAACCACAGCTTTCAGCGGGCTGTTATCTGGCTCCAGGACATGTGTATGCGCGGCGAGCTGGCCTGCGCTGCTGGCATGAGCCGCTTTGGGCTTTATGATGGCATTTACCTGGTGGACCGCAGCCGCACGATTATCTACATGAGCGGCATCGCCAGCAATCTCTTTCGCTCTGCCGGCCTGGCCGTAGATATGCAGGGCCAGCAGGTCTCTGAGCTGGAGGCACAAGACAGCGAGATGGTGGATTGGGTCTTTCGCACCGGCCACTGTCTGGAAGAACGCCATGAAAGCGACGACGGCCGCGTTTGGATTCGCAAGGCGTTGCCCTTGCGCCGCTCGCCGACCTGGCAGCTCATGCGTTTCCGGCTACCGCAATGGGCCATCTTCTCGACCCATGAAAAGGCCGGCGTAGATGCCGTTTTGATGCTGTTGCAGAACGCTACCGATGCGGTGCAGAAACAGCGCGAGCTGAACGTCAAGTCTGCGATCATTCAGGAAATCCACCACCGCGTCAAGAATAACCTCCAGACCATTGCCGCGATCTTGCGGATTCAGGCCCGCCGCGCCAAGAGCCAAGAAGCTCGCAATCACCTAAGTGACGCTGTCAACCGTATATTGAGTGTAGCGGTCATCCATGAGTTTCTGAGTGAGGACGAGCACCAGCCCATCAACATCCGCGACCTCTGCCTGCGCATTGGGCAGCAGGTCAAGCAAGTGGTGGGCAACCCGGACCAGGAGGTGGCGTTCACGGTCAAGGGGCCGAACATCCGGCTGCCGGCCAGCCAGGCCACGCCGGTGGCTATGGTCATCAATGAGCTGGTTCTGAATGCGATGGAGCATGGCTTGAGCGGCCACCATCGGGGGGCCATCGAGATCGAGCTGCGCGACTTCGGCGACTCGGTGCAGGTCGCGGTCCAGAACAGCGGCAGCGCGCTGCCGCCTGACTTCAACCCCCAACAGAGCAGCAGCCTCGGTCTTCAGATTGTCCGCACTTTGGTGACCGATGATCTCAAGGGGGAGCTGCGCATCGAGTCTATTGCCTATGGGGCCGCCGAGGCCAATGGCGGCGGCGCCACCGGCGCCGATACCAGCATCACCGAGCGGGCTGACACCAGCGACGCCGGCAGCGATGAGGCAGCCGGCGATGGCGCCGTCGCCTATGGCACCCAGGCCCTGATCACCTTTCCGAAACGGCCGCTCAAGGTTGACTAAGCGTAGGCAATACGTGTTTAATTCGTCAAAAGGGGTTTCTCATTACTTTTTGAGGAGACAAGGAACGTGGAACGCACACGGGTGATCATCGCCGACGATGAATCCTTGATCCGGATGGACCTGCGCGAGATGCTGACCAACCTTGGTTATCTGGTGGTCGGCGAGGTGGGCGACGGTCGCAGCGCCGTGAACCTGGCGCGCGAGCTGCGCCCCGATATCGTGATCATGGACATCAAGATGCCCGACATGGACGGCATCGAAGCCGCCCGCATTTTAACCGAGGAGCGCGTCGCGCCGGTGCTGCTGCTCAGCGCCTATAGCCAGCAGGAGCTGGTCCAGCGCGCCCAGAAGGCCGGCGTCGCCGGCTACCTGGTCAAGCCTTTCCGCGAGAGCGACCTGACCCCCGCCATCGAGGTCGCCCTGGCCCGTTTCAGCGAGTTCCGCGCCATGGAGCGAGAGGTGGATTCGCTACAAGAGGCGCTGGAGACCCGCAAGGCCGTGGACCGCGCCAAGGGCATCCTCATGGATACCCAGGGGCTGAGCGAGACGGAGGCCTTCCGCAAAATCCAAAAGATGAGCATGAATAACCGCAAGTCCATGCGCACTGTGGCCGATGCCATTATTCTCGCCCACCAGATCAGCGAGCAGTAGCGACAAGCCGTTGTCACAGCCGTTGATTGCCGCCAGCCAAATGCAGCCGGAAGGCCGCGCCCGCCGCCTGGCCCCGACGCGGCTTTCCGTCATCATGCCTGTCTACAACGAGCAGAAGACGCTGGCGCAGATTGTCGAGCGAGTCCAGGCGGTAGACCTGACCGTCAACGCCCACGGCGATAATCCCCTCTTAGGCGGCCCGATTTCCCTGGAGCGGGAGATCGTGATCGTGGACGACGGCTCTACCGATGGCACGCGCGCCATCTTGGACCGCTGGCGCGCTGAGGACAAGCCCGGCATCCGGATCGTCTACCACGAGCGCAACCGCGGCAAGGGCGCGGCGCTGCGCACAGGCTTCCAGCACGCCACCGGCGATATCCTTGTGATCCAGGACGCCGACCTGGAATATGACCCTAGAGACTATGTGAAGCTGCTGGAGCCGCTGTTGGAAGGGCGCTCGCCGGTGGTCTATGGCAGCCGCTTCTTGGGCGGCCCGCGCGCCGCCATGAGCCTGAGCCACACCCTCGGCAACAAGCTGCTGACCATCTTCACCAACCTGCTTTACGGCACCTCGCTCAGCGATATGGAGACCTGTTACAAGTGTTTCCGCCGCGAGGTGATCCGGGACATGGCGCTCCACAGCCGGGGCTTTGAGATCGAGCCGGAGCTGACCGCCAAAATCCTCAAGCGGGGCTACACCATCTTCGAGGTGCCCATCAGTTACAATGGACGCACCTTTCATGAGGGCAAAAAGCTCGACTGGCGCGATGGCTTTGCGGCGGTGCGCACGCTGGTCAAGTATCGCTTTGTCGAATAGGCCTGCCACGCCTGCCGGTCGGATGGGTGTATACCTGCTCAAAGCTACCCACGCCAGAGGCGCCCGCCAGGTGTACCGCATCCTGGGCCGCTGACGGATGCTGCCATGTTGCGCTACGTTTCTGCTCTCCCTGGGCGCACCCGTCCCCTGGCCGCGCCGTATGCCGTCCGGACAGGCGCTGAGGCCGGCGCCCTCGCCGGGAGTCATGCCGGCCGGTTAGCCCTGGTCGCACTCACGCTGCTCGCCTTTGGCCTGAGCCTGCGGCTGCTGGACCGCTTTCCCCTGCGCGAGGATGAGGCCATTTATGGCTATTGGGCGCTTCACGCCCTGCACGTAGACCCCAACTTCCTCCAGGTCTGGCCCGACAAGCCGCCCCTCTTTCTCTGGCTGCTGGCTGCGCTCTTTGCCCTGGCCGGCCCTGATCCTGCCGTGGCGCGCTGGCTCAACATCGCCGCGACAACGCTGACCGTTCCACTGGTCGCGCTGGGCGCGCAGC
>DATLZJ010000259.1:0-4164 GCA_035574055.1 Caldilineaceae bacterium | reverse complement strand
CACCTGTGGGAGCGGCGGGGCAGGCGCCTGTCGCGGTTGATAGCAGGCCAGGGAAGTCTGGAGCCGGACAGCGCCGTAGCGCCAGCGCACCCACATCACCGTCATCAGACAGCCCAACAGGATCGCGGCGATGCCGATCAGCCCTGCCTCCGGCCCAAAGGCGCCGCCGGTCCAAAGGACCGGCCCCCCCTGTACAATGGCAATAAAGGTCGCGCTCGTAAAGGTGTTGCCGCTGACCGGAAAGCCGTAGACATTGCCCTGGAAAAAGTTCCAGGTGATATGCAGGCCGATGGGCATCCCCAACCGTCCGGTCAGAACCATGCCGAGACCGAGAAAGATGCCCGCCAGCATCAGGTAAACCGTGCTGATCCAGGTTGCGTTGGGGTTAAAGACATGGAGCAGGCCGAAGAGCGAGGAGGAGATCACCCATGCCACGACCAGGGCAGCCTTGGCGCCCCAAGGCGGATAGTTCAACCCCTCGGCCAGATTGCGCAACTGGTAGCCGCGCGAGAGCAGCTCTTCAGTGACGCCCACCACCACAAAAACCACCAGCGGCCCCAGGATCGCTATCCAAAAGGGCGTATCCGGCAACCCCACGGCAAACAACTCGCGGACCTGCACCCAGCCGGCAATGTACTCGACCAGAAAGACAAAGGTCATCAGCAGCGCGCCCAACGCTAGGCCATAGCCAAAGTCGCGCCACCAGCGACCGTCCATCTGTAAGCCGAGATCGCGCCAGGGCCGGCGGTCCAAAAAGCGAACCACCAGCCAGGTCGCCACTATCACCACCACCAGCCGTAATCCGGAGAGGGTAATGCGGTCGCTCACCACGGCTAGCTCTGGTGCAAGGCCGGCCATGGTGCGGCTGATGGCAGGACCAATCGCCTGGTTCAAGAGCGGAGGTGCAAAGAGAAAGAGACTCAGGTGGATGAGTATCCGCCAGCCAGCGCGTAATCTCCCCTCTGCATCATTCCAAACAGGCCGCAACAGCGAGCGCATGGATTTCGTCAGCGCGTGCTTTCGGAGAATGATGTGTTAAGAAAATGTACAATGAACCAGCAATGACAGGCAAAGGCAAGCCATCAAGAGAAAGTCACCAAGGGAAACAATAATCTCAAGCCAATGTGCGCTATTGTACCCTTGAACGCTGCCAAGCAAAAGTAGCCCGGCTCTCTAGATAAAATGGCGGCAGGCAATGGGCTGATTGGAGGGGCAAGGCGTGGATTTCGGCAAGGACCGGTCCATGAGGAGAGGGGAGGCCAGTTGGCCTCCCCCCAGGTCTCAGAGGAGAGCTATTCGGGCTGGGTGAGGGATTCCTGCGCTGCTTCCATTGGGTCACTCTTGCGCGGCCACTGGCGTCCCCGCTGTCCACCGGCGGAGAGCAGATTTAACAGCGCGCGCACAAAGCTTGCCCGGTCGGCCGGGTAAATGTGGGCAAGAAGCTGCTCCCCCTCCTGCTCCACCCGCCAGACCTTGCCCCGCCGGGCCATCCACCCGGCCATGAAGTCCGCCGTCTCCAGAAAGGCAAAAAGCGGCGAGCGGCGAAACGTCTCTAGCTCGACACACGGGGCCGGCGACCCCTCCCACCAGCACCACACCAGCAGTGGAAAGACCTCGGGCACGACGGCCAACCGCTTTACGAGCCGGTAGCGCCGCCCAGGTCGGGCCGGCGCCAGCACGCCAAAATGCTGGAGGAGCCGCAGCGCGGCCTCCAGCTCCGCCTGGCGCTCATCTGCCGGCGGCTGCGCGCCCTGATGCAACAGCGCCTCCCCATCCACCAGGCTGCCAGGCGCAGAGTCCTGCCCAAGCCGGACGGCCAGCTCGTAGAGCCGCGGTCGCCGGGCCGCCAGGTGGGCCAAATAGGCCGGGGCCATCTCCCAAACGGTAAAATTGCGGCTGTAGCTCGCCCAGACGTTTTGGGCCAGGGTGCGCGCTTGGGGGCCTATCCCGCGGCGCTCGACAAAGAGCGCGGCGATGGCCTCGATGTACGCCCGGCGCACCGGCTCGCTCCGCACCTCCTGGGCCACGTAACCGCTCGCCCGCTCCAAGAGCAGCGCCAACGGCTGATTGCGCCGCCACAGCACCAGCAGATCGTGGATCCAGACCGGCTTGAGGGCCAGGGCCGCCGCCGGTGGTATCGCCTGAGGCTGGATGGTCATTCGGTTGTAGTCAGCACCCCTTTCTGGTTTGACCGGCCGGTTTCACCGGACAATTTCATCAAACCATTCTACCGGCTTCTCTCCATGGGTGATGACGAACGAGAGTGGCCGTGGGTACGCCGCTGCGCTTGCACTCCAGAGACGCTTGAGCAGCATAGCGGCCCAATTTGCGCCCACCGCGCACCCTATGTCACACTCAGCGCAGAGAAAGGAACCTCTATGCGCGCGACGATGTTCAGCCTTCTTCCGGCAATCCTATTGGCGCTACTGCTGGCCGCCTGTGGCGGGGGACAGAGACCTGCGCCTGCGGCCACCGCCACCCTCATCCCCACCCTGGCCGCGCCGACGCCTACCCCACTGCCGCCCCTGGCCCTGGTGGGTGGGGAGCTACTGGGCGCGCCCGGTGTACTGGGCGCATGTGACCACCCGCCCGAAGCCACGATGCGCTGCCGGGACGAGTCCACGCGGCCTGTGCTGGAGGTCAACGCCAACGCCTCCACCTATGCCCGCTGGCGGCTCCAATGGGGGGAGACGCAGACGCCGCTGACCGGCGATGAGACGCTGGCGCTAGGGTTACGCGCCGCCGGCAGCCTCGCGCCCAATCTCTATCTGGTAGAGCGCAGCGGCGCGCGTATCGGCGTGCCGTTGGCCCGCTTTGGCCTGCGCGCTGAACAGCCGGACGGCAGCGCAGGCGTGCAGGCGGTCCAGGTGCCCCTGCGCGAGGTGCGCGATGCAGAGGGCGCCGCGCCCAACTTCAGTGAGATAACAGAGCTACAGGTAGTCTTCGAGTGGGCCGACATGGCGGGCACGCTCACCCTGGAGAGCGTGCGCTTTCTGCCGGTCTGGGAGGAGCCGGTCGCCCTGCCGGAGGAGGCCCGCGCGCTGGCCGCGGCGCTCACCGTGCCGGCGGGCTTTACCATAACGCCGCTGGCCGCGGGCCTGCGTGAGATGACCCAGATCGAATTCACGCCGGAGGGGGATATGCTGGTCAGCCTGCAAGGCGGGCGCATCTGGTGGTACAGCGACGGGGATGGCGATGGCGTCTTTGAGCGCCGCCGCCTCTACGCGACCGGCTTTGAAGAGCTGGTCGGCTTGCTCTATGACCCGCTGGAGGGCGCAGTCTGGGCAGGGGGGCGGGGGCGCTTAACGCGCCTGTTGGATAGTGACGGCAACGGCGCTGCCGACCGCCGCGAGCTGCGCATTGAGGGGCTGCCCTGGGGCCGCCACCAGAACAATGGCCTCGCATGGAATCCGGTCTCCGATCCCTTCAGCGGCGAGCCTGCCTACCACTGGATTTACTTCGGGCTAGGCTCGACCGACGACCTGGCGGTGGGGGGCGAGCTGAACGCAACAGTGCTGCGCTTCCCGCGCGGCGGGCAGGGCATCGCCGATCTGGAGGTGGTCAGCCGGGGCAATCGCAATGCCTATGACCTGGTCTGGGCGTCTATCCCGGTGGAGTTGGACCGGCCCGACGGCGAGCGTGTCTGGCAGCTCTTCGCCAGCGAGAATGGGCCGGACTTCAACGATGCGCCCGACGAGGTCAACCATATCCGCTGGGGCCATCATTACGGCTTTCCGGAACAGTTTGGGCCGGTGGAGGAGACAGCCGAGGGTGCGCCCTACAGCAGCCCTGTCTACCCAGTCACGCCCCACGCCAGCGCCGACGGCATCGCCTATGTCGCCCATCCCGATTGGCCGGTGGAGTACCGCACCCTCTATGTCTCGCTCTTTGGGGAAGTCTTCAGCCCCACACCGGTCGGTCACATGGTCGAGCGGGTGACGCTGCGCGCCGTCACCGCGCCGGACGGCGCGGTCACCTACCGGGGAGAGCCGTCGCCCTTCATCACTGGGCTGGACCGCCCGCTCCCCCTGACGACCCACCCAGACGGCGATCTAGTGGTGGGCGATTATGCCACTGGCGTCATCTATCGCGTCCATTACAGCGGCGCGGCGGATTAGCAGCAGGCGTGAGTCAGGATTCAGCAGGGGGCGGTGCATCGGCGGG
>DATLZJ010000258.1:0-6140 GCA_035574055.1 Caldilineaceae bacterium | reverse complement strand
ACTCTGGTGAACCAAGTCGTTGGCAGACCGCCTCTCTTGCCGTACCCAGGAAATGGTAAGGAGGGAGTAGATAAAAGACGACCTCTGGTGGAAGATGGGTTTCACCACAAAAATCATCCCAATCACCGGAGGTCGTCCCATGGCAGTGGACACGATGATAGAAGCGTTCTACCATAAACTGCAGTTGGTGCTGGAGCAATGGCGCGAAAACCTGGGCATCGAGGCCACACTCAAGGGCTATACCGCCGAGTTGATGGAAACGCGCATCAAAGCCAATGATGTGCAGATGAACCTGGGCGACTGCGATAACGCCATGGATATCATGTTCATCCTGACGCCCTATTGGTCTGTCCCCATGAACTGGGGGTGGGAGTGGAGTTGGAATACACAGTGGGGTCTGTGGTACCAGACCAACGGCGCCGAGGGTGAGGAGCCGCCCCAGCACATGAAGGACCTGCTGAACATGTGGGAGCAGATGAAAGCGACGTTGGACGAGGAGGAGCGGACCCGGCTGGGCAAGGAGATTCTCCGCCAGCAGGCGGAGAATCTGTGGACGATCGGCACGGTGGGCATGGCGCCCGTGCCGATCATCGCCGCCACCAACCTGGGGAATGTCCCCGAGGAACAATTGTGGGGTTGGGACTGCTACTTCGGCCAGGTCTTCGATTCGATGACCTGGTATCTTAAGCAGCCGTTGCTCGACCGGCAGCGGATGTAGTTGGAATCGGCAGACCCATGGGCTGCCATCGGTCTGTCCCAGTCACTACCATCCAGGGAGCATCCATCTCCCTGGATGGTGGCCTCCGGGAAGGTGGGAACTCGCATGATCGGTTTTATCCTGCGCCGCACGTTCTACATGCTGATTGTCCTCTTTATCATCTCGATGATCTCCTTTACGATCATTGAGCTGCCCCCAGGCGACTATCTCACCTCCTACATTGCTCGCCTGAAACAGACCGGGGGGGCACCGTCACCGAAGACCAGGTAGCCGCTCTCCGTCATCAATATGGGTTGGACATGCCGGTCTATGCACGCTTCTTCAAATGGCTGTGGAATGCGATGCAGGGCGATCTGGGCTGGTCCTTTCAGTTCAATGAGCCGGTCTCCAAATTGGTAGGGGAACGGCTGGGGATGACCCTGGTGATCTCGATTAGCACGGTCATCTTTAGCTATGCGCTCGCCATTCCAATCGGCATCTATTCGGCGGTCAACCAGTATTCGCTCGGCGACTACCTCTTGACCGTGATTGGGTTTATGGGTGTGGCAATTCCCAATTTCCTATTGGCGCTCTTGGTGATGGTGGCGCTATTTAACTATTTCGGCTTGAGTATGGGGGGACTCTACTCGCCCCAATACGCCACCGCGCCCTGGAGCTGGCCGAAGTTTATCGATCTACTCAAACATCTACCCGCACCCGTGCTGATCATCAGCCTCTCCAATTTGACCTGGCTGATCCGCATTATGCGCGGTACACTGCTCGATGAACTCAACAAACCTTATGTCGAGGCGGCGCGCTCGCGCGGCCTCACCGAGCGGCAACTGCTCTTCAAATATCCGGCGCGCATCGCGCTGAACCCCATCATCAGCACCATTGGCTATGTGCTGCCTGGGGTCTTTTCGGGTGCGACGATCGTCTCCATCGTCCTCAACTTGCCTACCGTGGGTCCGCTGCTCTTTGGCGCATTGGTCAGCCAAGACACCTATTTGGCGGGCAGCATTGTGCTGATCCTCTCCGCCTTGACTGTGTTGGGGACGTTGCTCTCCGATATTCTGCTGGCCTATGTGGACCCGCGCATCCGTCTCTTGGGAGGGGAATCGTAACATCGTGGAAACCGGAATGGCAGAGGCGCTATCCGCTCCCCAGGCTACACCACGCAAGAAGGCCGGCGAAATCGCAGCCGCCTCTCAGTGGCAGCTCATCTGGTCCAGGTTTCGCAAGCACCGCCTGGCTATGGTGGGCAGCGTCGTCCTGCTCATCCTCTATCTGCTGGCAGCCCTACACCCCTTTGTTTCCCCGTATGTGCCCAATGCCCGTAACGAGGCTTATGTCTATGCCCCGCCACAGCACGTGCATTTTGACGGTCTGCGCCCCTATGTCTACGACATCAAACAGACCCTGGACATGCAGACCTTCCGCCGCATCTATACCGAGGATACGAGCGAGCGCCATTATGTGCGCTTCTTTGTGGAGGGCGAGCCTTACAAGTTGTTTGGCTTGATCGCCAGCGACATTCACCTCTTTGGGGTAGAAGATGGCGTGATCTTTCTGTTTGGAACTGACAAGCTGGGGCGAGATCTGTTTACACGCAATCTCTATGCCGCTTCGATCTCGCTCACGATTGGCCTGGTCGGCGTGCTGCTCTCGTTCGTTCTCGGCTGCCTCTTGGGGGGCATCTCCGGTTATTACGGCGGCATCATTGACGACATCATCCAGCGCATTATCGAGGTCTTGCAGTCGGTGCCAACCATTCCGCTCTGGATGGGGTTGAGCGCGGCGCTGCCGCCCAACTGGACGTCGCTTCAGATCTACTTTGGGATCACCATCATCCTGTCGCTGATCGGCTGGGCTGGGCTGGCGCGCGTGGTACGCGGCAAGATCCTTGAGCTGCGTGAAGAAGACTTTGTGATGGCCGCCAAACTCAGTGGCAGCAGCGACCCCAAAATCATCGGCAAACATCTGCTGCCCGGCTTCATGAGCTATCTGATCGTGGACATGACCTTCTCGATCCCCGGCATGATCATCGGCGAGACCGCGCTCAGTTTCCTGGGGCTAGGCATCCGCCCGCCCGCTGTGAGCTGGGGGGTTCTGCTCCAGGACGCGCAGAATATCCGCACCATCTCTCAGCAGCCCTGGTTGTTGATTCCGGCGGGATTTGTGATCGTCACTGTTCTGATGTTCAACTTTGTAGGCGACGGGCTGCGCGATGCCGCCGATCCCTATAAAGCTATGTAAGTGCGTCCAGCCAAACCCACTTTCACCAGCACTAGACGACAGACAATGAAAGGATGAGCAGTGGCTCAGTTAGCGATCAACGGCGGCGAGAAGACGATCACACGCCCGCTAGGCAAAAAATGGCCGATCTTTGACGAACGAGAAGAGAAGGCGCTGCTCGAGGTGCTGCACAGCGGCATCTGGTGGCGCGGCGGCTACCGCGGTGAGCAAGCCAGCAAGGTAACCCAGTTGGAGGATGCCTTTGCCGCCTATCAAGACGCCCAATATGGCGTGGCTGTGACCAACGGCACCACTGCGCTTGAATGCGCACTCAAGGCAGCCGGGGTGGGGGTGGGAGATGAGGTCCTTGTGCCAGCGCTCACCTTTGTGGCCAGCGCCACGGCCATTGCTCTCGTCAATGGGATTCCCGTCTTTGTAGATGTGGACCCAAAGACCTTTAACATTGACCCAGATGCAATGGAGGCGGCCATCACCGCTCGCACCAAGGCGGCAGTGGTGGTCCATAACGGCGGCTATCCGGCAGACATGGACCGCATCCACGCGATTGCCCAGGCGCGCGGCATCACCATCATCGAAGATGCGGCGCACGCGCATGGCTCGGAATGGCGCGGCAAGCGGGTCGGGGCGCTGTCGGGGCTAGGGACCTTCAGCTTCCAGGCATTTAAGCAGCTCACCGCGGGCGAAGGCGGCATGGTCATCACCAATGACCAGGAGCTGGCCGAAAAGGCCTTCTCATATCACAACATTGGGAGGATGGCGGGCCGTCCCTTCTATGAGTTTCATCGTTTGGCCTCCAACCTGCGCATGACCGAATGGCAGGCGGCGATCCTGTTGGCGCAGCTCAGCCGCCTTGACGAGCAGGTGGAGACGCGCGAGCGCAACGCGCGCTATCTGGCGCAGGGGTTGCAAGAGATCGAGGGCGTCTCTCCGATCGAGCGTGACGCGCGCGTCACGCGGTGGAGCTTTTACTACTGGAACTTTATGTATGACCAAGAGGGCTTTGACGGTGTGCCGCGCGACCGCTTCTTGGAAGCAGTTCGGGCCGAGGGTGTGCCGGCCAATATCGGTGCGCATGGCCGCCCGATTTATCGCAACCCCATCTTTGAGACAATGGACAACATTGCGGGTGTACCTGTAGACTTTCGCGAGGTGGAGTGCCCCACGGCAGAGCATCTCTTTGCCAATGTAGCCCTCAGCCTGCCTCATGCGACCTTCCTGGGTGATCAAGAGGACATGGACCTGATCCTAGCCGCCATCCGCAAGGTGCGCGCCAACGTAGGTGAGTTGCTATGAGTGAAAATGTGCCGCTATTAGAGGTGCGGGAACTCAGGACGCATTTCTTTCTGGAAGCGGGCACAGTGCGGGCGGTGGATGGCGTCAGTTTCACCATCCACCGCGGCAAGACCCTTGGCATCGTCGGCGAAAGCGGCTGCGGCAAGTCGGTCGCCGCCCGTTCCATCCTGCGCCTCGTTCGTCCGCCGGGCAAGATTGTCTCCGGCTCCATGCTCTACCACCGCCAACCGCGCACGAACGAAGCTCACAGTCAGACTGAGATCATCGATCTAGCCGCTCTCGACCCCGACGGGGCCGAGATCCGGCACATCCGGGGCAACGAAATTGCTATGATCTTTCAAGAGCCGATGTCTACCCTCAGCCCAGTACACACCATCGGCAACCAGATGATTGAAACCATCCGCCTGCATCAAGGCGTCAGCCCGGACGAGGCGCGCGCGCGAGCGATTGAGATGCTGCGGCGTGTTGGCATGCCCCAACCAGACCGCACCGTGGACCGCTACCGGCATGAGTTGAGCGGCGGCATGCGCCAGCGCGCCATGATTGCCCTAGCCCTCAGTTGCCGGCCCGCGCTGCTGATTGCCGACGAGCCGACCACGGCCTTGGACGTGACGACTCAGGCACAGATCCTCGAGCTGATGAAGGACCTACAGGAAGAATTCGGCATGGCGATCATGTTCATTACGCATGATCTGGGCGTAATCGCCGAAATGGCGGATGACGTGATTGTGATGTATTTGGGTCATGAAGTCGAAGCCGCAGACGTGGACACGCTCTTCTATGCCCCCAAGCATCCCTACACCCGTGCGCTGCTGCGCTCGATCCCGCGCATTGACCAGCGCGTCGAGTCGCTGCATACCATCGAGGGGATGGTGCCTGACCCCTATTCGATCCCGGCAGGCTGCCGCTTTCACCCACGCTGCCCCTACTATTTACCTGAAGTCTGCACCGCGCCGCCCCTGGTGCGCATCGGGAAAAATCATGTGGCGCGCTGTGCGCGTGTCTTCGACGCCTATACGGAGCCGGTCGTCGCGCCGGCGGAGAGTTTTGCATGAGCCAGCTTCTGACTGCGGACCCGCCTGCGAGAACGGCGCGCCATGAGGATACCTTGCTGGAAGTCGCCGATCTCAAAAAGTATTTCGCCATCCGCAAAGGCTTTCTGCGCAAAGTCGTTGGCCATGTCAAAGCCGTGGACGGCGTCAATTTCTATATCAAGCAGGGAGAAGTGCTAGGATTGGTCGGGGAGAGCGGCTGTGGCAAGACAACCACTAGCCGGGTGATTATGCGCGCCTATGAACCGACGGCGGGCAAGATACTCTTTCGCGACAAAGAAAAAGGCCTTATTGACCTGGCGACGCTTCCCAAAGGGGAGATGAAGAGCGTCTGGCGCAACATTCAGATGATCTTCCAAGACCCCTATTCATCGCTCAACCCGCGCATGACGCTGCTGCAGATCGTGGGCGAGCCGCTCCAGAACTATGGCGTTGCTCAAGGCAACGCACTCAAAGACCGGGTGGCGGAGTTGTTGCGGGTAGTCGGGCTGCGACCCGAGTACATGAGCCGCTATCCCCATGCCTTCAGCGGCGGCCAGCGCCAGCGCATCGGCATCGCCCGCGCCTTGGCGCTCAATCCCCAACTGGTCATCTGTGATGAGCCGGTCTCGGCCTTGGACGTGTCGATCCAGGCGCAGACGCTCAACCTTCTCAAGCAACTCCAGGATGAGTTTCAGTTGACGTATCTCTTCGTAGCGCATGACCTGAGCGTGGTGCGCCATGTCTGCAACCGAGTTGCGGTGATGTACGTGGGCAAACTGGTGGAGATGGCAGAAACCGATGAGCTCTTCTCCAGACCGCGCCATCCTTATACCGAAGCCTTACTCTCCGCCGTGCCCAAG
>DATLZJ010000257.1:0-5718 GCA_035574055.1 Caldilineaceae bacterium | reverse complement strand
TTTCCGGTTAATTCGTAGGTGCGGTATTCTTAATCTTTGTCGTATGCGGGCGTCGTGCGGCAGGATGTCGCACCTACCTAGCGATTAAACCATTGAACCAAACTATTGACCCAAACTATTTGCAAACTGCTTACAAACTGTTTAATAGACAGATGGCCCAATGAGGGAGGAAAACCAGGCCAGTGAACCGGCAGATGAAACCCTACGCCGGTTGAACCGATGGGCGGAAGCGCAGCCCTCGGTGCGCGCTATGCTCCTGACCAGTACACGCGCCATTCCCCATGCGACGGTAGACGCCCTCTCCGACTACGATGTGATCCTAGTGGTCGAGGATATTCATGCCTTTGTGGCCGAGCGCCAGTGGCCGGAGGCGTTCGGGGAGGTGCTGGTGTCTTACTGGGACCCGGTCCACCCCAACCCCGCGACCGGCGTCGAGCAGGCGGGCAACGTCATCCAGTATGCCGGCGGCCTTAAGATAGACTTTACCCTCTGGCCGGTGGCCTTGTTGCGGCAGATCGCCCAAGCCCCGGCGCTTCCCGCGGAGCTGGACGCGGGCTATGTCGTTTTGCTCGACAAGGACCAACTGGCTGCCGGGATGCCCGCGCCCACCTACACGGCCTACATTCCAAGGCCGCCGGATCAGGAGACCTTCCAGCGGGTGGTCGAGGAGTTCTTCAGCGACGCGCCCTATGTCGCCAAATGCCTGTGGCGCGGCGAGCTGTTGCCCGCCAAATGGCGCCTGGACTATGACATGAAGCACCTGTACCTGCGCCCGATGCTGGAATGGCGGGCGGAATGTGATCATCGCTGGTCGGCGCCGGTGGGCGCATTGGGCAAGGGGTTGAAGAAGCTGTTGCCGCCGGCGCTCTGGTCCCAGCTCGAACAAACGTATGTGGGCGCCGGCATGGCCGAAAACTGGGCAGCATTGTTCAGCACCATGACCTTATTTCGCCAGGCGGCGATGGAGGTCGCCGCACATCTTGGCTACATCTATCCTGAAGAATTAGACCGGCGGGTAACAGCCTATGTAGAGCAGGTGAAGCGCCTTGAGCCGCTCGCCGGCAGCGATTAGGCGCGGGCCAACCACGGTGTATTGACGCCAACCGCGGCGGCGGTACGGCGCAGATCGGCCAGAGTCACCGGGTTGAGGGGAATGCCCCTGGCCCGGCTCGTTTGGGCGCGTTCATGCTCTAGCTCGCCGGGCGCATAGATGCGCGTCACTCCCGGCGCTTTGTGCGCCTGGCGTAGCTGGCGAATGGCCTTATCCACACGCGCCTTGAAGCGCCTCACATCCTCAAAGGCGCCGACCTGGATGGCAGCGACAAAGTGCCCATCCATGCCCGGTCGCGGCCCCTCCTCCATGCTGCCTAGTTCGACGCCATAGGCCGCGCCCGATAACATGGACGAGAGGATGCCCATGATCAGCGCCAGCCCAACGCCCTTGAAGCCGCCGATGGGCATGAGCAACCCCTCCAGCGCCGCAGCCGGGTCCGTGGTCGGCCGGCCTTCTTTGTCCAGCGCCCAGCCTTCGGGCAAGGGCAGTCCCTTCTGATGGTGAATGCGAATCTTGCCGTGGGAGGAGCCGCTAAAGGCGGCGTCGTAGACAATGGGCGGCTCCTCGCCTGCGGGGATGGCAACCCCTAGCGGGTTGATGCCCAGGAGCTTATCGGTTCCTCCCCACGGGGCCATGGTGGGCAGCGCGTTGGTGGTGGCGATGCCGATCATATCGTGGGGCAATGCCTGGATGGCAAAGTAGGCCATCGCGCCACAGTGATTGCTGCCCCGAATGGCAGCAGCGGCAATGCCGTAGAGGCGCGCCCTGGCGATGACATGTTCCATGGCAAAGTGGGCGCCGATCTGGCCCATGCTGTTGCTGCCATCTACGACGAGGCAAGCGCCCCGCTCGCGTGCAATGAAGGGCTGCCCCTGCGGGTCCACCCCACCCGTTGTGAGCTTCTGAACATATTCAGGCACCCGCAGCACGCCATGCGAGTGGATGCCGCGCAGGTCGGCATAGACCAGGGAATCGGCCAGTAAGAACGCCTTGCCCGTGGGCATACCGCACCGCTCGAAGATGGCCTGTACCGCTTCCAGCAGCGCCTCGGCTGGGACCCGCTCTTCCCCCTCCGCTTCGGTTCCCTCTTCTGCCATGATGTGTTCTGTCTTTCTAGCTCAGTCAGACTCGACGCCGTTGGGCGCACAGGCTTCTGCCTAGGAGGCATCCATCCTTTCGACCTCGCCACGCATACCTGCGTGGCGGCGCGCCGCGGGGAACTTCTCGATGGCATAGCGTAGCATGGTGCGTGGCATCTGTCGGTAATGTAGCTATGGTCAATGCTTCTTTAGGCCAGGGCCAGCGCTTTGAAGGCGCGCACCTGGCCGGTGATGGCCCGTTCGGTGGGCAGCCGCTCGATGCTGGACGCGCCGAAGAAACCGGCGATGCCGGGCATCCGCTTGAGCGCAATGCCGACATTTTCCGGCTCGTCGAAGGGGCCGCCATGACAGATGACCAGGAGGTCCGGGTTGACCCGCCGGCCCGCCTCGGCCATCTGGAGCACCCGGTCAATGGCCTCGTCGAGCGAGTAGGCCACGCCTGCGCCGATGGAGCCGGAGGTGGTCAGCCCTACATGAGCGACCAGTTGGTCGGCCCCTGCCTGGGCCATGGCCGTCGCCTCATCAGGGGTGAAGACATACGGCGAGGTGAAAAGGTCCAACTCATGGGCGAGACGGATCATTTCTACTTCCTTGTCAAAGCCCATGCCCGTCGCCTCCAGATTCTGGCGGAAGACGCCGTCAATCAGCCCGACGGTGGGGAAGTTTTGCACGCCGGAGAAGCCCATCTCTTTGATCTGTTTGAGAAAGACAGGCATGAGCCGGAAGGGGTCGGTGCCGCAAACGCCCGCCAGCACCGGCGTATCTTTGACGATCGGCAGCACTTCGGCGGCCATCTCGACGACGATGGCGTTGGCGTCGCCGTAGGGCATCAGACCGGCCAGCGAGCCGCGCCCGGCCATGCGATAGCGCCCTGAATTGTAGATGATGATCAGGTCGGCGCCGCCCGCTTCGGCCAGCTTGGCCGAGATGCCGGTGCCCGCGCCGCAGCCGACGATAGGCCGGCCCGCGGCTTGCTGGGCGCGCAGGCGACGAAGAATCTCTGTGCGAGGGATGGTATAGCCCATAGGATGGCTCCTTTCCGATGGTTGGCGGCGCGCGTCATTCAGTTGCGCCAGAAGGAAGACCTGAGTAGATAGGGTCGTTGCGCCTGAGCCGGCAACCAGGCCCGCGTCTTCATTATAGCCTGGAGTCAAACGCGGCGCTAGGGAGGATTGCCATCTACTCGGTGCAGGGCCGTAGGAACCCCCCCCCAGCAACTTCTTGTCTATCTCGCGCTGTATCCCTGAAATAGGCCGAGGCGCATGGCGGGACGGCGATCGGCCTGCTAGTCTCTGGTTAGACTCTCGGCCGCTCATCGAGGGGTGTCTCAAAGGCGATTCACCCGCTATCCAGGGCGAGATATCCAGCGCGAGAGTCGCAATGGCAGGGGGAGATAGAGGCAATTTCGACGGCGATCGAGTCCACAGTGCTGCTGTGGCGAGCCGCCAAAAGGAGAGTGAACCGATGAACGAGGATATCTTTAAGGGCAAGTGGAATCAGTTCAAGGGTAACATCAAGCAAACCTGGGGTGAACTGACGGATAATGATATTGCTCAGGTTGAGGGAAGTTACGATCGGTTGGTAGGCGTCCTTCAGGAGCGCTATGGCTGGGAGCGGGCGAGAGCCGAGCGCGAGATCGAGGACTACTTCGCCCGCCAGCGGATCTAAACAGCCTAGCAATTTCTCCTCAATCGCCATAGCAGAGGACAGCGGCCCGCGGGCCGCTGTCTCGCGTTGGCAACCCTCTCGCCGACCTCAAAGCGCTCCGCCATATCGCCCGCCGCCATTTTTCTGCTTTCGTTTGTCACACGGCCAACCCCCTATTCCGTCTACCTTTCAGAACCAGATAATGGAGCAAGAGCTGGCAAAGCACTACAAAAAGAGACAAAAAGAGCTAGAGAGGTGATGAATATGAAACAGGCGCAAGCAAGCTTCAACCCCCAACCGATCCTCAGCGGGGCAGCGCCCCATGTGGTGGTCGGCGGCGGGTTGGCGGGCCTGACCACAGCCGCTTACCTGGCGCAGGCGGGAGAGCCGGTGATGGTGCTGGAGCGGAGCCGCCAACTTGGGGGCCGGGCCGCTTCTCAGATGAAGGACGGCTTTATCCTCAACCAAGGGCCCCACGCGCTCTATCTCAGCAGCCTGGGCCTGCCGGTGTTGCGCGAGCTGGGTGTGGCCGTTAAAGGTCACAAGCCAAAGTATTCACCCACCGGCTTGCTGCTGCATCATCGGGTGCATACGCTGCCCGCCTTGTTAGATGGCGAGCTGTGGTCCTGGGGCGACCGCTGGGAGTTTTTGCGTGTCAGACACGCCATCAACAAGCTGGACCCGGCCCAGGTCCGCAGCCAAACCGTGCGCGGTTGGGCCGAGGCCCATATCCGCCGGCCGCGGGTGCGCGAGCTGTTTTATACACTCGTCCGGGTGCAGACCTATGCCAACTTGCCCGACTACCAGTCCATGGCCGCGGTCGTGCGCCAATGGCAGCGCGCCGAGGCCGGCGGCGTCTGGTATCTGGACGGCGGCTGGCAGACCTTGGTGGATGGGCTGTGCGATCTGGCGGCGGCGAGCGGCGCCCTCATCCGCACCGGCGTGCGGGTGGAGGCCGTGACCCGCGGAGCAGCGGGGCCACGTGTCCATCTGGAAAATGGCGAGACCGTGGAGGCCGCGACTGTGACCCTGGCCGTCGAGCCGCAGGTCGCGCGCCGCTTGCTGGTCGAGGCGTCACGCATATCCTTGGACGGCTGGCTGCCCACCGGCCCTGCCGTGCGCGCTGCCGTGCTGGACCTGGGCCTGGCGGCCATGCCCACCCTCAAGTGGCCTTTTGCTCTAGGCGTAGACCGGCCGCTATACTATTCGGTGCATTCGACCGTGGCGGCGCTGGCGCCTGCCGGCGGCGGGCTGGTCCACCTGGCCAAGTATCTGGCGGAGAACGACGAAGACCCGGCGGCAGTCCGGGCCGAGCTGGAGCAGGCGATGGACCTGCTGCAACCCGGCTGGCGGCAACAGGTCCTCCACCAGCGTTTCCTGCCCAACATGATTGTCGCCAATGCGGTGGATTTGCCCGACGGCGTTGGCGTCAGCCGCGCGCGGCCCGTAGCGCCGGATTACCGGAATGTCTTCGCCGCCGGGGATTGGGTGGCGGTGGATGCCATGCTGGCCGATGCCGCGCTGGGCAGCGGCCAGCAGGCGGCGCAACTGGCGCTGGCCGTGAGCCGGGCCGCCGCGCCGGTTGGAGTCGCACAATCCCTCGCTGAAGCTGTGGTTGCATAGTGACGCCATTGGAGTACATGGAGACCTTTGAGACCTTACGTCCCCGTCTCTTTGGCATTGTCTATCGCATGGTGGGCAGCGCCATGGACGCCGAGGACATCCTGCAAGAGGCTTATTTACGCTGGCAGGCCACCGACCAGACGGCGGTGGCCTCGCCCCAAGCCTACCTGACCACGATGGTGACGCGGCTTGCCATTGACCATCTGCGCTCGGCCCAGGTGAAGCGGGAGGAGTATGTGGGGCCGTGGCTGCCGGAGCCGATCCTGGCCGCCGATACGCCGGAAGCAGTGGACG
>DATLZJ010000256.1:0-5963 GCA_035574055.1 Caldilineaceae bacterium | reverse complement strand
CGACCTATTTTAACGACTGGATTGACCGTTGGGAGCGGCTGGAAAGTCTGGAGACTGAGGAACGCTATTTCCGCATCGCCCCGGCAGAGGCCGATCTGGCCCTGACCCTCATTCATAGCGAGCCGGGCGGCGACCATCCTGCCGGCCGCGCCGCCAGGGACCATCTGCGCGGCCAGTTGCTTGCCCTGGTCGCCGGTCATGAGCCGTTGAGCCACCAGGTTCGCCAAGGAAGATGACGTTGACCACCCCATCCTCGCCCGCTTCGCGCCCACCGTCGCAACACCAACCCGCCCATAGCCCCGAGGCCCAACCTCACCTACGCGTGGAGAGCCGCCCATCCCGTCTCATCGCTGCCCGCTATGACCGGCTGCCCTTCCCCATGCTCGGCCCGATCCAGGAGGTGGCCTTTGATCTGGGCATCACCGCCTACCATGCGGATATTACGCTCAATGGGCTAGTCTTTCGCGGCTATGCCGGCCACCAGCTTCTGTTCGAGCAACGTTGGCCGGCGCGTATCATCCGCCAGCACACCCGCGAGTCCGATCTGCATATCCCCGCAAACACCGGCCTCGCGGTCCGCCATCTTCACTTCCAGTTCCACGGCTATGAGCCGCTGACCATGATAGAGGTAACGGCGGTGGGTAAACGCGAGGACGACGAACAGCCCGCCCAGGCAGTCTTACAGGTCCCGGTCACTTTCTATGACCAGCAGACCGACCTTCACTTCCCACTGGAAGGCACATGGTGGGCCATCCAGGCAGCCGACTGGAGCGACCTCCACAAGCAGGAGGTTTTCAGCCAGACCTATGCGGTAGATTTCGTCAAGCTAGGCCCAGACAACCGCTTCTTTGCCGGGGATGGCATGAACCTGGAGGACCACTATAGCTGGAACCAGCCGGTCTACGCGACGGCGGGCGGCAAGGTTGCCTATGTTTGTTATGATATGCCGGATATGGCCCCGATGACCGTGGCTGACGAGCGCATCTTCCGCAACGACCCGCGCCGCTTGCTGGGCAATGCCGTCGCCATCAGCCACGCCAACGGCGAGTTCAGCTACTACGGCCATCTCCAACAGGCCAGCCTGCGCGTCAACCAGGGGCAGGTCGTGCGCCGAGGGACATTGCTGGGCTACGTCGGCAACAGCGGCCATTCCCCCGGCCCTCACCTCCACTTTCACCTGATGAACGGGCCAAACCTCCTGATTGACCAAGGGCTGCCTGTCAAGTTCAGCCACTTCTGGGCGGGCGGCAGATACTACGAGACGCTGACCACCATCCCGACTCGCATGATTGTCACCGGCCCCAACTGGCACAACATGGGCGACACGCACGCCGAAGGATGACCGATGCCCATCCGAACACCGCAGTCCGGCGACGACCAGCTCTATACCCAGGTGGATGACGAGCTTTATGAAGAGCTGGCGACGCTGGCCGGCCAGCGCATCGCCTATGCGGCGGTTTGGGAGGATTCATTGGCCGATGCGTTGGCCGACCTGCCCGGGGCTGCCGAGGGGCCGCCCGCCGTAGACCTGGACCTCTATTTGCAAGATGGCGTCTACTTTGAGCTGTACGGGACCGTCTGCTATCCGGCCCTCGACGCCGACCCGCTCCCCAGCCAGACCGCGGTCGAGCAACAGCTCCAGGCGCTTATGCAGGAAGGGCTGTGGCTGGGTGAGGTCGCCGTAGACGAGGAGGATGGGCTGGTGCTGGTGCTGACGCAAGCCCAGCGCCCTATGCTCTATCTCCAGGTCGGCGCCTGGATTCTGGAAGAGTGGGATGAGTTGCCCGATGGGGCTGCTTCATGATAGAGTATATGCCCGGTGATTATGTAGATGCAGCGCCCGAATTTATATACTTGACTTATCCGACCTTGACCTGCCCTCAATCCACGCCGCATTACCGGAGGAAAGCGCCATGATCCCGCTTACAACCATGACCGCCGCCCAGCCCACTACGAATCCGTGGTTAGCCTCGCTCTACGCCGGCTTGGCCACGGCGATTTTTGCCGTGATCACGGCTCTGCTCTTTCAAGCGGAGCTGCTCGTCCTCTATATTATTGCCTTCTTGCTGATCGGCGCAGGGCCGGTCCTGGGCTACCAGATCGCGACTAGGCGGCTGGGCAATTGGGGGCCTATCGTCGGCGGCATCTTAGGCTTTATCCTGGGGCCACTGGCCTGGCTGCTCTGGCCGATCTTGGTCGGCGCTTTGAGCCGCGAGCATTCCATCGGCAGGCTTCTGCTGGGCAGCATCATCGGCATCATCGTCGGCATCCTCCTCTTTCTGATCTCAGTGAGCGCAATCGGCCAGAACCCCTACACCATCGGCACAAGCTTTACCTTGCTCTGCGCCGGCTGGGGGGGCGCCTGTGGCGCGGCGATGGCAGCCTGGCGTAGCCTTTGAGCGCGGCCTGGCTGGAGCGGTCTCAATCTAGCGGACTTCGTCGTTTGGAATGGACAACCGGCAGGCAATAGCCCGCCGGTTTTTCGTGTTGTGCATCTAAAACAAATTGCGCGTTTGCCCTCTCTTTTGTACAATCTGCTGTCGCCTGCTCCCAAAACCGGGGCGGTGCGGGGTCCGATGGCCGATATGTATTGGCAATGACTGTGCAATATGTACAAAAGCTCTGCGACAATTGAAGATGTTTACCGGCTGGCGCTGCCACCCAACACTGAGCTGCTGGCCGGCGACGAATACTTGAGCCGGTCTGTGAGCTGGGCGTGCAGCTTGCGCCCAAGCCCACCGGCCTTTCCTAAGCTCGACGGCAACGAGCTGGCGCTGATTGATATGAATGACCTGCGCCGGCTCGACCCCAAAATGCGGTTGGAGCGGGTGATCCGCGGCCTGCAAGATGCGCGCGTCGCCGCCATTGCCGTTCAAGGCGCGTTTCACCCGGTCGCCGTTGACGCCGCCCGCGCGGGGCACATCCCCCTCTTCCGGCTGCCCGACAACGTCCCGCTCATCCAGGTGGAGCGCGCGGTTATTCGCCTGATTGTAGACCGCGCCGGCTACATCGCCCAGCGCACCTCGGAGCTACAGCGGGAGTTGAATCAGATCGCGCTCGACGGCGGCGGGCTGGACAGGATCGCCCATCACCTCTGCCAGTTCGCACAGCAGCCCATCGTCTTGCTCAAGGAGGACGGCCAGCTTGCCGCCGCCTGCGGTCTGGAAGAACTGTCCGATGCAGCCCGCCATGCGCTCCTTGCTGCTCTGCCCAACATCATGGCGCTGCGGAGCTGGGCGGTGACGCAGCCTCCGGCGCGTCTCAGCCGCTCGGTCGGCATCCTGCCCATCTCCGCCGGTCCGGGCGTATCCAGAGAGACGCCGGTCTTTCGCGAGGTGGTGGTCGCGCCCGTCTTTGCCAATGAGTCTGTCCGCGGCTATTGTCTGCTGCTGCGCGCCGGCGCGCCGCCGGGCCAGGACGTGACCGCCGTCGAGGAGATCGCCGCGCTCCAGGGTGGGGCCGCCGCTGCGCTGGAGTGGGCCAAGCAGAATGCGGTTGATGTCGCCGAGGAGCGGATGCGCGCTGCCTTTTTGGATGAGCTGCTGGCGAGCGAGATCGCCGATGAGCAGGCGTGGATCCAGCGGGGCGCGTCGCTCAACTATGACCTCACCCGTCCCCACGTCGCCTGGGTCATCGAGGCGCGAGGGGTGCCCGACTGGCCGGCGCCCCTCCTGCGCTTTGCCGAATCGCTGGGGGTCCACACGCCCTATAGCCGCCGCGATGAAGGGCTGTTGCTCTTCTGGCCGATTGACAACCCCAAGAGTGGCCGAGAACTGAAGGCCGTCGCCAATGTCTTTGTCGCCCAGGTCCAGGCTCGCCACCCCAAGGCCCAGCTCGTCATCGGCATTGGCCGGCCCGGCGTCGGCCCGGCCAAGTGGCTGCAAAGCCAACAACAGGCGCGCGAAAGCTGGCGACTCGGCAAGGAATGGAAAGGCGCCGCCGTCACCTATTTTGGCGACCTCGGCCTCTATCAACTGCTGACCGCGCTGGGCGCTAATCCGGAAGCCCAACGCTTCTTTCGCAAGACGTTGGGCCGCCTGATCACCCACGACGACAACAAGAACGCCGAGCTGGTGGATACGCTGGAAGCCTTCTTTGAGTGTCACGGCAACCTAAGCCAGACGGCCAACCGGCTCCATATTCACCGCAACACATTGACCTACCGGCTGGAGCGCATCTCGGCCATTACCCAGCTCGACCTAGACGACCCCGACGCCCGCTTTTCGCTGCAACTGGCGCTGAAGCTGCGACCGGTCATGAAGCCGACGTGAGAATGCCCATGCATCGCCTACCCCGGCTCCTCCTCCTGGCTCTCCTGGTCCTGATCGGGGCCGGATGGTCCTCACTCACCGGCCTTGCCCAATCCGCGCCCCCGTCACCTTCGGCCTATCGAATCTACTTCGGAGACCAAGCGGGCCTAGCCGCGCTCGCCGGAGAGCTGGACATCTGGCGGGTGGACCATGCGGACGGTTATCTGGTTGCGCCGCTTGCGCCCGATCAACTGGCGCGTGTGCGGGCGGTCTATCAAGTCGAGCCGGAGCCGGCGCCGCTCCTCTTTCCCGTCCACCCTGCCGCGCAACAGCAGGGCATCCCCGGCTTCGCCTGCTACCGGACTGTTGAAGAGACCAGCGCGACCCTGGCGGCGCTGGCCGCCCAATACCCCAACCTGGCGCGGCTCCAGACCATCGGCGCATCCTGGGATAAGACCCAGCCGGATGGCCCACCCGGATACGATCTAGAGGTGCTGATCCTCACCAATCAGGCAACGCCCGGCCCGAAGTTTCGCTTCTTTCTCATGGGCGCGGTCCATGCGCGCGAGCTGACCACCGCCGAGACCGCCACCCGCTTTGCCGAGTCGCTCCTGGCCGGCTACGGCGTAGACCCCGACGCAACCTGGTTGCTCGACTATGGCGAGCTACATGTCCTGCCCATGGCCAATCCCGATGGCCGCAAAAAGGCGGAGGCCGGCCAGCTTTGGCGCAAGAACACCAACAACGTCACCGCCGCCTGCTCATTTCAGAACACCGCCTCCACCTATGGCGTTGACCTCAACCGCAACAGCAGCTTTCAGTGGAACAGTTGCCCTGGCTGCTCCAGCAGCGACAGTTGCAGCCTGACCTACCGCGGGACCGCCCCCGCCTCCGAGCCGGAGACCCAGGCCATCGAGGGCTACATGGCAAGCATCTTCGCCGACCGCCGCGGTCTTGAGCTAACCGACGCCGCGCCCGCCGACACCCAAGGGCTGATGGTCTCGCTGCACAGCTACAGCGAATATGTGCTCTTTCCGTGGGGATTTACGGCGGATGAAGCGCCCAACGGCCCAGCCCTACAGACCTTGGGCCGCAAGTTCGGCTATTATCTCAACTACTCGGCCTGCCAGTCTGGCGCCGCTGGCTGCTTCTACCCCACCGACGGAACCCATGACGACTGGGCTTACGGTGTGCTTGGTATTCCCGCCTACACCTTCGAGCTGGGCGCCTGGTTCTTTGAGGACTGTAACTTCTTTGAGCAGCAAATTCTGGCGGATGCCCTGGCCGCCTTGCGCTATGGCTTCAAGGCAGCCCGTGCGCCCTATCAGATTCCTGCCGGCCCGGAGGTGGTGAACCTTGCCGTCACCTCCCCGACGGTCGCTGCAGGCCAGTTGATCACCCTCACCGCCCTGGCGGACGATACCCGCTCCTACGGCGGGTCCTACGGCAGCGATGCGGCCCAGCCTATCGCCGCCGTCCAGATGACCTTGGATGCGCCGCCCTGGCAACCCGGCGTCACGCCCCATCTTCTGATCCCGACCGATGGCGCCTTCGACGCTCCACAGGAGGCAGTCCACCTTCCAATCAATACGGCCTGCTGGCCGGCAGGCCGCCATACCCTCTTTGTCCAGGCGCAAGATAGCGCAGGCAACTGGGGCACAACCAGCGCCCATTTCGTAAATGTAGAGGAGAGTGTCTCGCTGGCGCTCAGCT
>DATLZJ010000255.1:0-4081 GCA_035574055.1 Caldilineaceae bacterium | reverse complement strand
CCGGTCGCCGGCGGCTCCGGGTTGCTGGCGGCAGGCTACCTGGCCGAGTCCTTACCTACGCCCCCGCCGCGGCCCGGCGGCGGCGCGCACTTCGGCAGCTACCGCAACGCCGACCCGCTCTATGCCTTTCCAAAACGGCGCATCATCAAGCACTTTGTGCCCCATGCGCCGGTGCGCACTTCTTCGCTGCGCTCGCTGGGGGCCTATGCCAATGTCTTTGCCATCGAGTCCTTTATGGACGAGCTGGCGCGGGCGGCGCAAGCCGATCCGGTCGAGTTCCGGCTGCGCCACCTGGCCGATGCGCGGGCGCGGGCGGTCATCCAGGCGGCTGTGGAACGAGCAGAACGGCAGCCGATCCGGGGAGCGGAGACCGGTCGCGGTCTGGCCTTTGCCCAATATAAGAATGATCGCTGCTACGCTGCCGTGGTCATTGACTTGCATGTAAACCGTGCGTCGGGGGTGATCACCCTCCAGCGCGCGGTCGTGGCCGCCGACGCCGGGCAGATCATCAACCCCGACGGCTTGAGCAACCAGTTGGAGGGGGGGCTGATCCAGGCGGCAAGCTGGACACTGAAGGAGGCTGTGCGTTTCGATGCCCAGGGCAGGCCGGCCAGCGCGGATTGGGAGAGCTACCCAGTGCTGCGGATGGATGAAGCGCCGGAGGTAGAGACGGTGCTGATTGACCGGCCCGACCTGCCGCCCCTCGGCGCGGGCGAGGCGGCCCACGGCCCGACTGCCGCCGCCATTGCCAATGCCGTCTACGCAGCCGTGGGGGTGCGCCTGCGCCAGCTTCCCTTTACGCCGGCGCGGGTGCTGGCGGCGCTTCAGGAGTGAGCAAGTTGCCGTAGCGGTGGGTGGTCTGGGAGATGACCTGCTCGCGCAGGTAGTGGCGTAGCTCCAGCCGGCCATTGGCGAGCGCGGGCGCGCCGATCACCGCGAGATGGGCCTCGTTGGCGGCGCGCTGCACCGCTTCGGAAAGCGGGGCGAGCACGCGCAGCCGCTCGGCCTCGCGCCGGCCCAACCGCTCCGCCAACTGCGCCTCATCCTCGACCACAACCTCGATGGCGACCTCAACCCCCTTACCCAGCCCCAACAGGCCGTCCAGCGCCCGCGCCTCGACCGCCGGCGCCAGGCTGATGTGCAGAGGAACGCCGCACGTGGCCGCGGCCAAGACGATCTGGCCGATCTCCACCCAGGCGGCGCCGGCCTCCAGCCGCAACAGCATCCGGCGCAAGGGGCGATAGCGAAAGAGATTGCGCTCTCCCAATATCTGGCTTGGGTCATGTTCCTGGCTGAAATGGCGCAGCCAGGCATCGGCGTAGCTCTCAGCGGCGGCTTGGAGCCGCTCCACTTCGTCGGGCCGGAGCATGCCATGCCGCCGGCCCGCTTCGATCAGGCGGGTGAGAAGTGTCTCGATGGCCGGGGATGGTTGGGCGCGCCGGGCTGGCAGGCCGCGCTGTTGCCACCGGCCCAGGTTGAGCAGGTAGTTAGGGCCGCCCGCCTTGGCGCCAGGGCCAAAGACCGAGCATTTCCAGCCGCCAAAGGGCTGGCGGCGTACAATGGCCCCGGTGACGGTGCGGTTGATATACGCGTTGCCCACCTCGATCTGCTCCTGCCAGCGCGCGATCTCGCGCGGGTCCAGGCTGTGCAGGCCGCCGGTTAGCCCAAATTCCGAGTCGTTGGCGAGGCGGATGGCGTCGTCCAGGGTCTCGGCCCGCATCACGCCCAGCACCGGCCCAAAGCATTCGGTGCGGTGGAAGAAAGACCCCGGCTGCACCCCCAGTTTCACCCCTGGCGACCAGAGGTTGGGGTTGGCTTGGTCGGGCCGCGGCTCAACCAGCCAGGATTCGCCGGGGTCCAGCGTGGTCAGGGCGCGGTAGAGGGCGTCCGGGTCCGGCGGGCGGATGACCGGCGTCACCTTGCTTGCCAGGTCCCAGGCCGGCCCGACCGGCAGGCTCTGCACCGCGTCGCGCAACTGGCGCATAAAGGCCGGGTTGTCATAGACTTCGGCCTCCAGGATGGCAAGGCTGGCCGCCGAGCACTTCTGTCCGGCATGGGAGAAGGCCGAATGGACCAAATCGCGGATAGCCTGGTCGTGGTCGGCCAGGGCGGTGATGATCAGGCTGTTCTTGCCGCTGGTCTCGGCCATCAGGTTGATCGCCGGCTTCCACGACTGGAAGAGCTGGGCCGTCAGGTAAGAGCCGGTCAGGATGACGCCGCCGACGCGCTCATCGGTGACCAGCGCCTGGCCCACCTCGTCATCGGTGGTGGGCACAAACTGGAGCACATCTTGCGGGATGCCCGCCGTCCAAAGCACATTGCACAGCCGCCAGCCCACCAACACCGCCTCCGGCGCGGGCTTGAGGATGACCGCATTGCCGGCCATCAGGGCGGCCAGCGTCCCGCCGCAGGGGATCGCCAGCGGGAAGTTCCAGGGCGGCGTCACCAGCACCACGCCTAGGGGCGTAAAGTCGCAGTCGGCCAGCTCGCTTTCCAGCAGGTCCAGCCCGCGGGCATAGTAGTTAGCGTAATCTACTGCCTCAGAGACCTCGGTATCGGCCTCGCTCACGCTCTTGCCCCCATCCAGCGCCATCACGCCGATCAGATCGCCCCGTTGTCGCGCCAGTTCCTCGGCGCAGCGGACCAGCAGCCGCTTGCGCTCGCCAATGGAGAGCGCGCCCCAACGGGGCTGGGCCGCCGTCGCCGTCTGTAACGCCAGCTCCACCTGGGCGCGCGTCGCCTGCACATAGCGGTAGCGCACCACGCTGGGCTGCGCCGGGTCTATTCCCTCGCCCGTCAACGGCGTGTCAATCAACTGGCCGCCGATCTGCAAGGGGACTGGCTCCGGCTGATGGTCGCGCCAGCGCGCCATCACCTGGGCGATCCAGCGCTGGTTCTGGGGCAATGACCAGTCGGTGTCCGGCTCGTTGGCAAAGGGCGCGCCGGGATCCATGACCGGCTGCTCGGTGGAGCGGTCCTGCCGGCGGCGCGGGAGCGTCGCGGGCCGGTCTTGCTCGCGCACGGCGGTCATAAACTCGCAGCGTTGGCGCTCCCAGTGGGCGTCGCCCACCTCCATGCCAAAGAGGTCGCGCAGGAAGTTGCCCTCGCCGGTGTTCTCGTCAAAGCGGCGAACCAGATAGGCAATGGCGCTGTGGAAGTCCTCTTGCTTGACCACCGGCGCATAGAGCAGCAGGCTGCCGGCTATCTCCTGGACGGCGCGCGCCTGGTGGTTTGCCATCCCCTCCAACATCTCGAACTCGACAAATGGCTCGACCTGTTGCTCGCGGCGGAGCAGCAGCGCGTAGGCAATGTCAAAGAGGTTGTGGCTGGCAATGCCGAGATGGACGGCTCTGGCCCGCTCCGGCTGCATCCCATAGACCACCATGCGCTTATAGTTGGCGTCAACCTCGGCTTTGGTGAGATAGGGGGCTTGGGGCCAGCCATGCCAGGCTGCGTCGATGCGCTCCATCGCCAGGTTGGCGCCCTTGACGATGCGCAGCTTGATGGGCGCGCCGCCTCTAGCAACCCGCGCCATCGCCCACTCGGTCAGCTCCTGCTGGGCCGGGTAGGAGTCGGGCAGGTAGGCCTGGAGCACGATGCCCGCCCGGTGGCCCAGGAACTCTTCTTCGTCCAGGACCTGGCGAAAGGCTGCCAGGGTAAGGCGGAGGTCCCGGTACTCCTCCATGTCCAGGTTGACGAATTTGGGCAGCCGTGTGCCATCCGCGGCGAGGGTGTGATGGGTCTGGGCGGCTCGGTACAGCGCGCGCAGCCGCTGTTTGACGGCTTCGAGGCTCTGCTCGTAGGCGGTCAGGCTGATCTGGCTGTAGATCGAGGAGAGCTTAACCGAGATGTAGTCCACATCGTCGCGGGCGAGCAGGTTGAGGTAGGTCTCCAGCCGCCGCTGCGCCTCGGCCTCGCCCAGCACCGCTTCGCCCAGATAGTTGAGGTTGAGCCGCACCCCGGCCTGGCGGCGCTCGCGCAAGTAGGCGCGCAGGGCCTGCTCCTCGCCGGGCAGGATGACGCGCCGGGTCTCCTGGCGCAGCCTGGCTTTGACCAGCGGCGTCACCAGCCAGGGCAGCGC
>DATLZJ010000254.1:0-2330 GCA_035574055.1 Caldilineaceae bacterium | reverse complement strand
CTTCCGCAGTCCTGCCATACCTTCCGGATTTCACCCTGGCCTCGCCGGGGTGAAGGTGGCGTAGGTTCTCCGGTAGGCGAGTCTGTTCACGCAGTACCCATGTATGTGCCAAGTTTCTCAACCATCCCTTCGGAGGAAAGGAACATGAAGCGCCGATCAAGACTGGTACCTATTCTGGGTCTGTTATGGATCATTGTCCTCGTCGCCGGATGCACGGTGGCGCCTGCCCCGACAACCGGCGGCGAGACCGGGGAGCAGGGGGAAGCCTCGGCTGAAGAAACGGGTGGCTTCACCATCGGCGTCAGCAACACCCTTGTTGGCAACGGCTGGCGCGAGCAGATGATCTGCGCCATCAAGGCCCAGGCGCGCGCCAGCGGGCTGGTTGACGAGGTGATCATCATCAACCGGAATGCCGGCCCAACGGAGCAGCTCGCCGACCTTGAAAGCCTTATCTCGCAGGGCGTGGATGCCATCATCCTCAACCCGACCGATCGCGAGGGTTTGAACGCGGTCCTCGAGGCGGCGGTTGACCAGGGCATCGTCGTCGTAGCGGTCGATCAGGCGGTCACGGCGGAGGGGGCCTATGTCGTGACCAACGATCAGGTCGCCTATGCGCGCATCGGCGCCGAGTGGTTGTTCGAGCAGCTTGGCGGCGAAGGCAAGGTGGCGGAGATGCGCGGCATTGACGGCGTTCCTGCCGACACCGACCGCCATAACGGTTTCCTGGAGGCGCTGGAGAAGTATCCGAACATCGAGGTCGTGGCCGAGGTCTTCACCAACTGGGACCTCTCGACCACCGCACAGCAGGCGCTCGACCTGATCTCGACCCACGAGCTGGATGGCATCTGGACATCGGGCGGCGACTACCCCGTTGTTGAGCAGTTCCAGGCCGCCGGCAAGCCCTTTGTCCCCATCGTGGGCGCGGACAACAACGCCTTCATCGGCCAGCTCATTGAGCTGGCGGACGAGGGATTGGTTGGCGCCGCCGTGACCAACCCGCCCGCCATCGGCGCCGTGGGGGTGGCCATTGCCTTGGACGCCTTGACAGGAAAGAACCCGCCGCGCGAGACGTTGCTCACGCCGCAATTGTTCGCCACCGGCGACCCGGCGCTGGAGACCATGTACGCGCCCGACCAGCAGCCGGGGTGGAGCACCTATGTGGATATCCCGCCATACACCACGTACAACGGCACGGCCGACGTGGCGGCCTGTCAGGGGCCGGGCGAGTAACCGTTACCGATGGCGCTAAGGCTCATGGCCGGGTCACACCCACTGCTCACAACTGCCAACATGGCAAAATCCTACGGGCCTGTCGTGGCGTTGCGCTCGGTTGATATGGCCGTCCATCGAGGTGAAATTCATGCGCTTCTCGGCGCCAACGGGGCCGGCAAGAGCACACTTGTGAAGATTCTGGCCGGCGTTCAATCCGCCGACGCCGGTGAGATGACGGTGGATGGGCGACCGATGCGCTTCCATTCGCCGGCCCATGCGATCCAGGCCGGCATTGCAACGGTCTTTCAAGACCCGGCGCTCATCCCCGATCTCACCGTCCAGCAGAACCTCCGCCTCAGCCAAATTGATGAAGCGAGCTTTCGGCGTTGGCTGGCGTGGTTCGACCTGGACCGGCTCGATCTGTCGGCGCTCGTCCGCGAGCTGCCGCTAGAGGCGCTGCGGATCATTGACCTGGCGCGCGCGGTCGCCCGCAATCCATCCGTGCTGCTGCTGGACGAGATCACCGCTGCGCTCACGGCGGACCAGGCAGAACGCATCTTTGCGCTGCTGGCGGACTGGAAGCAACAGGGCCGGTCGGCTGTGCTGATCACACACCGGCTGGCGGAAGTCCTGCGGGTGTGTGATCGGGCGACCATTTTGCGCGACGGCGCCAATGTGGCTGTGCTCGACACGGCGAACGTGGATGAGCGCCACTTGGTGCAAGCGATGCTGGGCGACTCTGTAAAGCCTGGGACGAAGTCTGAGGGCCAGAGCCAAGCCCAGCGTAAACAGCGCAAACTCGGCGACGTGGCCCTGGAGGCGCGGGCGCTCAGCTCACGGGACGTGGTGCGCGACATTTCGTTCAGCGTGCGGGCGGGCGAAATCCTGGGCGTGGTCGCCCTCGAAGGCCAGGGGCAGGACCGCTTGTTCGAGCTGCTTGCCGGTGAGCGCCAGCCGACGAGCGGCGAAATCCTGGTGGGCGGTCGCCCGCGCCGCTTCAAGTCCCCCTATGATGCCGTGCGCGATAACGTCGTGCTGGTGCCGGGCGACCGGCTGCTTGCGCTTCTACCAAATCAATCCGTGCGCCACAATCTGGCAATCCCGCTCTTCAACAGGTT
>DATLZJ010000253.1:0-5354 GCA_035574055.1 Caldilineaceae bacterium | reverse complement strand
CCGCCGATCAGGGCAACGCCGCGGCCAAGCTGTGTACCCAACCGACCCACCGTCCAGGCCAGCAGCGCCGCCATGATCAACGCGTGGCCGGCCTGCTTGGCCGTATCGGCCCAGACCAGCCCCAAATAGCCCATCGGCTCGACCAGTCCCAACGCCACAACCACATAGATGCCCACACTGATGATGCCTACGGTGGCGGGCAGCCACGTATTGTTGCGCGCGTAAAAGGCGAAATTGAGCGGGTAGTCCACAGCGGCAAAGAGCATCCCCACAATATAAATATTCAGCGCCCGCACAACCTGAACAGTATCCAGGGGAGTAAAGCGGTTGCGCTCAAACAGCAGGCGCGTCAGCGGCTCGCCGAGCACCCAAAGCAGCACCGCCGCCGGAACCACCAAGAGCAACACCATGCGCAGCCCCCGCCCCAAAGTCTGCCGGTAAGCTGTCTCATCGCCCAGCGCGGCATACCGGCTCAGACGCGGCAAGGCGGCCAGCGAGATCGCCACACTGATCAACCCAAGCGGCATCTGCTGTAAGGTGGTGGCGTTTGCCATCCAGGCAATACTCTGCACACCCGCGCCGCTGGCAAGTCGCCGGTCCAGCCCCACTTGAAAGAGGCTGACCAGCAGCGCCGCGGCGATGGGGGCATAGAGGCGCAGAATCTTGCCTACCGCGGGGTGGGACCAGGATGGACGCCACGCCAGCGCAAAGCCGCTGCGGTGCAAGTCCCAGCCCATAATTGCCACTTGGGCCAATGCGCCCGCCACCATCCCCACCACCAGGCTGGCGACGCCCAGGCGGGCCGCCAGCAGCGGCGCGGCCAGCACGATCCCCAAATTGTAGATGGCGGTCGCAAGGGCAGGAAAGGAGAAACGCTGAAGCGCGTAGAGCATGGCGGTCAGCAGCCCCGCGATGCCGAAGAGCCAGACGACGGGCGCCGCTTGGCGCAGCAGGGACACGGTCAACGCCAACAACGCCGGGTCAAACTCGGCAAAACCGGCGGCCAGCAGCCAGGCAACCTGGGGCGCGGCCAGTTCCAGCAGCAATACCAGCAGCGCCAGCCCCACCCCAAAGAGAGTCAAGAGCGCCATTACCAGGTGGGTGAATTCCGCCCGGCGGCGCGCGTACTCGCTCAAGACCGGCACCAGCGCAGCGCTCAACATGCCGCCGATCAGGAAGTCATAGAGCAGAACCGGCGCCTGGCTCGCCACCCGAAAGGCGCTGACCTCGCCCGTCGCGCCAAAATAAGAGGCGATCACCACCTCGCGCGCCAGCCCAAGCACCCGGCCTGCGGCGCTGCCTAACGCCAACACCCCGGCGCTGCGCGCCAGACCGCCGGCAGGCGTAGCGCCGGTCGCCGCCCCCTCTCCTGTCTGCCCTTGCTGGATCTGCGCCATGTACTCATTGTAACATGGCTATCCTGTGTCCTAAGAGCGCCCCCCAAAAAGACGGGGACGGTCCTAAGACCGCCCCCGCGCCAATTTCAGATTATCCGCGTCGCCGGCTCAGGCGGGAACCTGCTCCCGCGCCCGCATGGGCTGGACAAAAACGCGCGGGTCCTCAAAGCCGGGATAGCCGTGCGCCTCCATCTCGGCCAGCCACCGTTCGGCCTGCATGGCCGCAGCGCAGCCCTGGCCGACGCTGGTCGCCACCTGCTTAAAGACCTTGTCCATGATCTCGCCCGCCGCAAAGATGCCTGGGATATTAGTCCGCATCCGGCTGTCGGTCACCAGATGGCCGTCCTCGTCCAGCTCCAGCTTGCCCTGGAACAGCTCATTGTTGGGCAGATGGCCGACAAAAATGAAGACGCCATCGGTCTCCAAATACCCTTCCTCACCGGTCACCGTGTTGCGAGTCTTGGCGCCCACCACCTTGCCGCTGGCATCGCCCACAATCTCGGTCAACACCGTGTTCCAGACAAATTCGATCTTGGGGTTGGCAAAGGCCCGCTCCTGCACAATCTTGCTGGCGCGCAGCTGGTCACGCCGGTGGACGATGCGCACACGGCTGGCAAACTTGGTCAGGAACATCCCTTCCTCCACAGCGCTGTCGCCGCCGCCCACCACAATGACATCCTTGCCACGGAAGAAGAAACCGTCACAGGTTGCGCAATAGCTGACCCCCTTGCCGGTCAGCTCCTTCTCGCCGGGGATCTCCAAATAGCGTGGCCGGGCGCCGGTGCAAAGGATCAGCGCCTTGGTGGCGTATTCCTTGCCGTTGGCCGTGCGCACCAAGAAAGGATGCCGGTCAACTACAATCTCGGTCACATAATCGAACTCGACGCGCGTGCCGAACTTCTCAGCCTGCTGCTTCATCTTCTCCACCAGCTCCGGCCCGCTCAACGCCTCCGGAAAGCCTGGATAGTTCTCGACCTCATAGGTGATGCTCACCTGGCCGCCGTAGTCATTGCCGGTGATGAGCAGCGGGTTGAGATTGGCCCGCGCCGCATAGAGACCGGCGGTGAAGCCAGATGGGCCGCTACCAATGATGATGACATTCTCCACCGGTCCGCCCATCCCCTGGCTATCGCTATAGTTGCCATTGGTGGACAGTTGCGCAGTCGTCATAAATCTCTCTCCTCCACTGTAGGCGCTGCTGTGGCCCACAGCTCTTATGGGTGCGGTTGCCATACCGCATATAGAACGATTTAACTTGGCACTATATAAATTATAGTGCATTATATCACAACCATAACAGCCGTCAATCTGGCTGGTCTGTAGGCGTCATTTCATGTGCGGGGCGCTGCGGCTCATGGTTCGGCGGCATGGCGGGCCGCCCCTCTCCAGCCGCCTGTGGCGGGGCTGGCGGCGTCGCCGCAGCGCCCAACTCGCCTGCGGCGGCCATCACCAGCGTCGCCGCGGCCAGGGCTGCCGTCTCGGCGCGTAGAATACGGCTGCCCAAGGAGACAATCTGCCAACCGGCGGCCTCGGCGGCGGTCACCTCATCTTCTTCCAATCCCCCCTCCGGGCCGATCAAGAGGCTGATCTCGCCCGCCAGGGCGCCATCCGGCAGCGCCCTGAGCGCAGCAGCCAGCCCAGGACGCCCCGCCCCTGCCTCCCAGGGCAGCAGCTTGATACCTTGGGCCGCCTGGAGCGCCGCGGCCAGCTCGACCGCCGGCTCCACCACCGGCACAGCGCCCCGTTGGCACTGCTCGGCGGCCTCGCGCACAATGGTCTGCCAGCGCCGCGCCTTCGCGGTAAACAGGGCAGGCCGCGCCAGGGTTCGCCGGCTCACCACCGGCACAAAGCGCACAACCCCCAGCTCGGTGCCCTTCTGCCAGACCCACTCCAGCTTGTCGGCCTTGAGCGCGCACTGGTAGAGCGTCAGCCGCAGGGCCGGCTCCGGCGGCGCCGGCTGCACCTCGGCCACGAGGCCGGCTGCACGACGGCGGTCAATGGCGCGTATCTCGGTGAGATAGGCGGAGCCGCGGCCGTCGAGCAAAACGATCCGGTCGCCGGGCGCAGCGCGCAGCACCCGCGCAAGCTGATGGTGGAGTGGAGTCAGGTCTACTTCGCTGCCTACGCTCCAGCCTTGGCTGGGCAAAAAGAAGCGGTGTAGGGCCGGCACTTGAAAAGACGCTCCTGCCTATTGAGATGATTCGCCGGATTTCCGCATCTCTGCATCGCGGGCGCCCTCACCGGGTCGCCGCACCACCAGCGCCAGCCAGTCGTTTTCCTGACGGCGGTCTACCAGCTCCAGGCCGTGCCGCGCTGCCGCCGCCGCCACCATCTCCCCCTTCTCCTCGATAATGCCGGACAGCACCATATGGCCGCCCGGCGCCAGCGGCTCGGCCAGGGGCACATTGCCATATTTGCTATCAAACAGCCCAACCAACACCTCGGCCAGAATATTAGCGACGATCACCTGAAATCGGCCTGCCATCCCCGCCGGCACACTCTCCTGCCGCACCTCTACCACCGGGGTGAACGCCGGAATATTCGCCAAAGAAGGGTTGGCTAACTCCGGCAGCAGCCCATTGGCGGCCAGGTTCGCCTGGGCCACAGTGACGGCAACGGGGTCAATATCGGTGGCGACAACGCACTGTGCGCCCAGTTTGGCGGCGGCGATCGCCAAGATCCCGCTGCCCGTCCCCAGGTCCAGCACAGCGTCGCCGGGGCGGACCAACGCTTCCAGCGCGGCCAGGCACAGACGGGTGCTGGGGTGCAGCCCGGTGCCAAAGGCCATGCCGGGGTCCAACTCGATGATCAGATCATCGGCGGCGGCTGTGAACTCCTCCCAGGTAGGCTTGAGCACCACCCGCTTGCCCACGCGCATGGGCTTGTAGAACTTCTTCCAGGCGTGCGCCCAATCCTCCTCGCGCACCACCCGGATATCCGGCTCCGGGATAGGATAGATGCGCCCCAGATGCCACAGCCCCTCCTCGATCTGGCGGCGGATCTCCTGGCCGCGGCGGCCCGGCTTGATATAGGTCTTGACCACTATGCGGAATTGGCCGTCAATGGGCTGGTCAAAATCGTCGAAGCCGGTGGCCTCGATCACAGCGCCGCCGCCGGCCGCCTCGCCGGCCTCATTCTCCTCCTCATAGCCCCCGCCGTTGTAGCGGTTGAACAGTTCGCTCACCGCTTCGGCGGCTTCCGAATCTACCACGACCGAGATTTCCAGCAGTTCCCCATGTTCCATAGATTTTCCTATCTACGCCCTATCCGCGCGCTGAACAAACACGCTGAACAAACAGAGATCGGGTAGAGCAGCCCCCGATCTCTGTCAGTCCCCTTGTCATGATTGGACCATCGGCTCAATCGGCACCGAAGATGCGGTCGAAGAAGCCCTTTTGCGGCTCTACGTTCTGGTCGCCGAAGGTCTTCGCCAGCTCACGCAGCAACTGCTTCTGCTCGGCAGTGAGGTTGGTGGGGGTAGTCACGCGCACCGTGACGATCATATCGCCGCGGCCGCTGCGCTGGAGCCTGGGCACTCCCTGGCCGCGCAGCCGGAAGGTGCGCCCGGTTTGAGTGCCGGCGGGGATTTCCAACTCTTCCTGGCCCCCTTCCAGGGTAGGCACCTTGACCGTCGCCCCCAGCGCCGCCTGTGCAATATTGATGGGCAGTTCCAGATGCACATCGAACTGGTCGCGCACAAAGATCGGGTGTGGCTCCACCGAGACCACCACGTAGAGGTTGCCCGGCGGGCCGCCGAGTTGGCCGGCCTCGCCTTCACCGGCCAGCCGGATGCGTGTGCCATCGTCCACACCGGCGGGAATCTTAACATTGATCTTGCGCGAGACGCGTACCCGCTTCGCCCCATTGCATTTGGTGCAGGGGGATGGGATGACCTCGCCCGTGCCGTTACAGGTCGGGCAGGTCGTGGCGGTGATGACTGCGCCGAAGAGCGGGCTT
>DATLZJ010000252.1:0-5020 GCA_035574055.1 Caldilineaceae bacterium | reverse complement strand
ATAGAAAAGAGGTCCAGCTTCGCCCGTCTGCCGTTGGCGAACCATCGCCGCTAGTTCCTGCGCTAGATCGATCACCACCTGGAGCTGCGTATGGACAGCCGTGAGTTGGGCGAGGAGCTTGTGTTCAGTTGCGTCCAGATCGTCAGCCAGTTGCACCAGCACGTCAAGGCGCGCACGGTTGGCGGCCGCATGAATAGGTCCGATTTTACGAGTTCGGCTGGTTAGCTGCAAACCTTTGGGGGAGTCCACGCGCTTTGTGCCACTGACTAACAAACTGGCGTACCATTGGCGTCTGACCGCGACTTGGGTTGCGCGGCCTCAGGCGCCCCACAGCTCCGATGAGGCTACGTGGTAGATCATAGCCTCGGGGGCGTCGGCGAGGGACGTCTCGAGGACGCCCAACGCCTGCTTGACCGCGGACAGCGACTCTTGACGGTCAAGCGCTGCCCGGTCCTCGAACACCTCCGTCGCAATGAACGCATCCGGATCGGTAATATCCCGACCGATGTCGAAGTTGATGACGCCTAGCAACGCCCGGCTGGGCGGGACCACTTGCTTGAGCGCGGCTAGCACCTGTTCGGCCTTCCCGGGTTGGCACCGGACCTTAAAGCGGACGATGATCATCTTTCCCTCCTGGGTGAGAGACAGGAACGCATCCTTGGCCGCCCGAACGTGGAGCACACGGCGGCGACCGCCAGTGATCACCCGCACACGGAGAAGGCAACGCCCCTTAAGACGGCAGGAGATGGCGTCTCCTTGCTGTTTTCTGGCGACAAACCGGTGTCTAGCCTCCGGATGCAGGGACGACGCCGAGTTGTTGCAGCATGCCCAGTTGGTCGGAGACACCCCATTCTTCGCTGATCTGGCCGTCGCTAATCCGGCTGATCCATATCCCGCCCACCGCGATCGGCTTGCCCGTCGGCGCCATCCCCATAAACGCGCCCCGCTGCGTCCCTGTCACCGCCCAGCGGATAACCACCTTGTCGCCTTCCGCAATCTCGTCCTCAATGGTGAAATGCAGGTCGGGAAAGCCGGCGCGATAGATCGCCATGAGTTGCTTCCAGCCCGCCCGATCGGCCGCGACTCCAGGCGGCAAGTGGCGGTGGTTGCGATAGGAAGGGGCATAGAGTTCGTCTATCACCGCGAGGTTCCCCTGGTTGGCGACCTCCTCTAGGAAGCGACGGACGAGGGCTTTGTTTTCTGTGCTGGACATGAGGATGCTCCTTTCTTTGATGGGCATCTAGTCTTTGATGGGCATCTAGGCGCCCGGCGCCGCGAGCACGTTGAGTTGTTGCATCAGACCCACCTGGTCGAACTGGCCCCACAGCCGGACGATTTTGCCGTCTACAAAGTGCTGGATGGCGATGGCCGAGACTTCGATTTGGCGGCCAGTGGGCGCGACCCCCATGAATTCGCCGGTATGCGTGCCGCGCAGCGTGAAGCGGACCGCAGCCGTGTTGCCCTCTCAGAAGCCGCCTTCGGTAGGCGCTGTCCTTCTGAAGCATTTAAGACGGCTGCACCCGCTCTGGTCTTTCTGCGTCGTGAGACTTGACACAGCTCAGGCCAGAGGGTGTACAATCGCTTGATTCGGCAATGATTGATCAGTCAATGAAATTAGGTAGTATCGTGATTCGAGCCAAACAACGACAAGCCTCTCTCGTACAACCGATTGCCGTGCCGCCGGAGGCGGGGATGCATGGCAGCGCGGCGCTCCTGGCGATGTTCGGCATTATGTCGGTGGTTCTGCTGGCGGCGCTGGACCAGACCATCGTGGGCACGGCGTTGCCGCGCGTGGTGGCCGAGCTGGGCGGCTTTGACCTGTACGGCTGGGTGGCAACCTCTTACCTGCTGACTTCGACCGTCATGGTGCCCATCATGGGCAAGCTGGGCGATCTCTATGGCCGCAAGCCCTTTCTTTTGGCTGCCGTGGTGGTCTTTGTCGGCGCGTCGGCGTTGGCCGGCGCGGCCCAGTCTATGCTTTGGCTGGTGGCGGCTCGCGGCATCCAGGGGGTGGGCGCGGGCATGTTACAGGCGACGGCCTTCACCAGCGTCAGCGATATGTTCCCCCAGCCGGCGCGGCGGGCGCGCTGGCAGGGGTTGATCACCAGCACCTTTGGCATTGCCAGTGTCGTCGGGCCGGTCTTGGGAGGCGTGATGACCGAGGGCTTGGGTTGGCGCTCGGTCTTCTACATCAACCTGCCCATTGGCCTGCTGGCGCTGTCGCTCATTCATTTCACCCTGCCCGGCGATCTCTCGCCGCGCACCCCCCAGGCGCGCATTGATTGGGCCGGCGTCGCCACCATTACCGCCGCTATCAGCGCGCTGCTGCTTGCCGTCGAATGGGGCGGCAACACCTTTGCCTGGCGTTCGCCCGCCATTCTCAGCCTCTTCACTGTGGCCGGGGTGGCCTTGCTCGCCTTTGCGCTCATTGAGCTGCGCGCGGCGGAGCCGCTGCTGCCGCTCGACCTGTTCCGCAACCAGGCGATCCTCTTCGTCAACCTCATCTCGCTTTTGCTGGGGTTTGCCTTGTTTGCGCTGGTCTATTACACCCCCCTCTTGCTCCAGGGGGGGCTTGGGCTAAGCCCGAGCGCAGCGGGCGCGCTCCAGACGCCCCTGGCCGTCTCCACCGCGGTGGGCAGCCTGATCAGCGGGCAGATTTTTGCGCGCACTCAATGGATGAAGGGGCTGTTGACCTGCGGGGCCGTTTTGATGTTGCTGGGCGCCTTCTTGCTGCTTTGGGTCAACACCGGCTCCAATCCGCTGCGGTTGAGCGGCACATTAGCCTTGGCTGGTCTGGGGGCAGGGTTCCAGTTCCCCATGCTGACGCTGCTGGTCCAGTCCATTGTGCCGCGCACTCGCCTGGGGGTGAGCACCTCTACAGTGCAGTTTTTGCGCCTAATCGGCAGCACCATCGGGACAGCGATCGTGGCCTCAGCGGTCAACGCGGTCTTCGCCGCACAGCTTCAGGCCGCCGTCTCGCCTAACACCAATCCGCGCCTGGTGGAGGCATTTCAAAACCCCCAGGCGCTGATTGACCCGCGGGCGCAGGGCCGGCTTGAGCAACTGGTCCACCAGCTTGGGCCAGAGGCTGCGGCCCAAGCGCAACAACTCGCCGAGGCGGCGCACGGCGCGCTGATTGGGGGGATACGCGTCGGGTATATTATGGCGCTGGTCATGGCGCTGGCCTCGCTGGCGCTGGTCCTGTTCTTGCGCACGCCGGACTTCCGCGGGCAGGTGGTCTCCGCGCCGGCCAGCGATGACAGCGCGCCTGACCTGGTTTAGCGATAGGGCATGGTTCGCTTCGCAGGAAGCTGAAGGTTGAGGGAAACGGTCATGGAAAGCCAACTGGAGACGAGACAAGGGGCGCCGGCAGCACCTAAGGCGGCAGGCAGCGAGCATCAGGAGACGCTGCTCCAACAGATCGCCCACACCTACCATGATCTGGTCGCTGCCTTTGAGCGCCACATGGGCATCACCCGCGCCCGCTGGGCGATCCTAAGCCGGCTGTGGCGCGAAGAGACGGCTACCCAGACGCTGTTGGCCCAGCGTCTGCGGGTAGACGCGGCCGCGATCACTCGGCAGGTCAAACAATTGGAGCGGGAAGGTCTGGTTGTGCGCTGGCCCGATCCCCAGGACAATCGCTTTACGGTCGTCTCTCTCACGCCGAGCGGGCGGCGTTTTGTCGAGGAGCTACGCAGCGCGCGTGATGCCTTCGAGGCCGTCGTGACCGCGGGGTTGAGCGAAGACGATGTCGCCGCCATGCGGCGCAGCCTCGACCGCATCCGTGAAAACCTTCGCACGCTGGCTTAGTCGCTGCTAAGTCACGCCCGGCCTTACGGGTCTCGACGGCGTTCCTACCCTCGCGCCTTCCGCGCCTCTCTACCGGAGTACCTGGCAATACCGGGGCCGGTCTCGCTATACTAGTTGTTCATGTTTGGCTTGGACTTTTTAGGCTTCTCGCCCTGGCTCAATGGCCTTATCTTTGCCGCGGCGGCGGTGATCGTCTGGTTCGCCGGTACGCGCCTGTCCTTTATTGCCGACGCCATTGCCGAGCGCACCAGCCTGGGCCAAGCCCTCGTTGGGCTGTTGCTGCTGGCGGTAGCGACTTCGCTGCCGGAGATCGGCACGACCGTCAGCGCCGCCTGGAGCGGCAATGCCAGCCTGGCGACCAACAACATCTTTGGCGGGATCACCCTTCAGACGGTGATGCTGGCGCTGGTGGACCTGTGGGTGGTGCGAGGCGCGCTGACCTACTTCTCCCCGCGCCCGGTGCTACTGCTGGAAGGGGTCTTTTTGGTCTTACTGCTGGCCCTCGCGCTGGCCGCGGTGGCCGCGGGCGAGTTTGTGGTTATCTTTCAGGTAGGGCTGTGGAGTGTGCTGCTGCTGGGCGCCTACCTGGCCTCCTTGGTCTTGATCCACCGCTACGAGGAGAACGAGCGCTGGCAGCCTGTGGACGCCGAAGCTCGCCAAGCGGTCGAAGAGGCGGTCAACGCCGTCCGGGGCAATACAGTCGCCAACTCGGCCCATCGCTACGGCGACTGGCCCTTGCGCCGCTTGCTGCTCTTGTTTGGGGTGGGCAGTGTGATCATCTTTGGCGGCGGCGTGGTCCTCGCCCTGGTCAGCGAGGCGCTGGCCGAACAGACGGGGTTGGGCGCGAGCTTTGTGGGGGCCACTTTGCTGGCCGGTTCCACCTCGCTGCCGGAGTTGAGCACGACGCTGGCCGCAGCCCGCTTGGGCAACTACAGCATGGCGATCTCCAACATTTTCGGCAGCAATGCCTTGATGGTCCTCCTGCTCTTTGTCGCCGATCTCTTCTACCGCCAGGGCGCGATCCTGGATGCAGTCGGCGCGTCGTCGCTCTTTGCTGCGGCGATGGGCATTGTGGTGACTGCCGTCTATTTGGCGGGTCTGATCGAGTGGAAGGACCGCACCATCCGCGGGATGGGCGTGGACTCGGCGGTGGTCTCTGCGATCTATGTGGGAAACGTGGTGGTGCTGTACTTGTTGCGATGACCAGCCG